>JBDTZN010000012.1:0-37045 GCA_040005095.1 Thermoleophilia bacterium
GCCAGCCGCCGTGAACGAGGTCGGTCACGTACGCGACCGGGCTCGCGAACAGCCAAAGCTGCAGGACAAACGGGACGACGTAGCGGACGTCCCGGTATTTGACGTTGACCGCAGCGAGGTACGCGCCCACCCCGACGGCGGTGCCCACGACGAGCAGAACGAGGGGCAGCACGACCCAGACACGCTTCGGATCGGGGTAGTAGCCGTAACCGGCCATCACGACCAACAGGACGCCGAACGCAAGGACGAAGTCGACGAGGCCGGCGATGATCGGCGCGAACACTCCGAGGAGGCGCGGAAAGTAGATCTTCGTGATCAGGGCCGCGTTCCCAACCAGGCTGTTCGCGGCCAACTGGACTGCGTTCGCGAAGAACAGCCAGATGACGGCGCCGCTCAGAGTCACGAGCGCGTAGGGCAGCTTCGGCGTATACAGGTGCGCGACACGCCCGAAGAAGAGCGTGAAGACGACCATGTACATGATCGGCTGCACGATTGCCCAGCTGACGCCGAGCAGCGTCTGCTTGTAGCGAACCTTGAGATCGCGCGAGGCGAGGAAGAAGAGCAGCTCGTGATACCGCCAGAGCTCGCGCAGGCCGAAGCCGACCCAACGTTTCGGGGGTCGGATGACCACAGGCTGACCGCGGTCGAGCAGCGCGCTCGTGCCGGCGTCCACGGAGGCCCACTGTACCGGGAGGGCCTTACGAGGCCCCTCGCTAGGATCCTCGATCATGGCGCGAAACGTTGCGAAAGGGGCTGCTCGCGCCGCGATGTCCGTGTCTCCGACCCTGCGGCGGGCGCTCGCGAACGAGCTCGTCCGGCGCGACCCCCAAGCCGTGCTCGAGGCCCTCGGCCCGAGGCTCAACCGGGAACCGCGGCTTGGCTCGATGCCGCTCGACCTCGATCCGCGTGAGCGCCTCGAGTTCGAGGACCTCGCCGGCCTGTTCGCGAGCTCGTCACTGAACCACGGGATCGCCGGAATGACGATTCGCCAGCTCGCCTACGTCTTCGGGCTCGCACGGCGAAGCGGCGCGAAGCGGGCGATCGAGATCGGACGGTGGCGGGGAGGGTCGACCGTCGCCCTCGCCGCCGGCATGGGCCGAAGCGGCAAGGTCTGGTCGATCGACCTCCGCGACAAGGAGAGCCGAGTCCTCGAGCTCGAGCCCGGAACGCTCGACGCCGAGACGCGCCAGTTCTGCGAGCGGTTCGGCCTCGACGTGGAGCTGCTCGTGGGCGACTCGCGGACGATCGAGGTGGATACCGGCGAGGTCGACCTCGTCCTGATCGACGGCGACCACACGTACGACGGAGTCCGGTCCGACTTCGATCGGTTCGGACGCCGTGTTCGCGTCGACGGCGCGGTGCTCCTCGACGATGCCTTCGAAGGGCAGTTCATGCCCTCGCACCCGGAGAGTGTCGGCCGGGTCGTTCGCGACGTGACGGCAGACGGCGAGTTCGTGCTCGAACGCGCGGTCGACCGGCTCGCGCACCTCAGGCGCGTGCGCTAGCCCTTCGTGGCGAGGCAGTGCAGCTTGTAGCCGAGCTGGAACTGCTCGAGCCACGCTTCCAGGTCGGTCCTGCGCTGCTCGGCGGCGGCAACGAGCGGATCCTCGGCGACGTCGGCCGCGCCGTAGGGATCCTCGTAGGCGAGCCACGCGAGCACCGGGTCGAGCGAGCTCACGTGCGTCGAGACCCGTAGCGGCTCGAAGCCCTCGCGGCGGAGTGCGTCGGCGAGCGACGCGGGCGAGAAGTAGACGAGATGGTTCCGGCCGTCGAACGTCGCCGCGTGCTGGTGCAGTACCCGGCAGGCGAGACTCTCGAGATTCGGGACGATCAAGTACAGCGCGCCGCCGGGCTTCAGCACGCGCCCCACCTCGCGAAGCATCGCGCGGGGGTCGTTCACGTGCTCGAGCACCGAGAGGACGGTGACGACGTCGAAGCGTTCAGGGTCGAATCCGGCGTCGGCGAGCGGGACGTCCAGCACCGCGAGGCCGAGCTCGTCACGCGCGTGGCGAAGCGCGCGCTCGCCGAACTCGATCCCGGTGCCGTCGAAGCCGCGCTGCCGCGCCACGTCGAGGAAGAGCCCGATCGAGCACCCGACATCCAGCAGCCGACCCTTTCCGCGGAACGGCTCCAGCTCGGCGGCGATCGCCTCGAACTTCGGCCGGTCGAGCTCGAGCTGCCGCTCCGACAGCAGCACCTCGGTCCAGAGCTCTGCAGACATCGAGCTCCCGTAGCGGTCGATCGCGCGCGCCTCGTCGACTTGCGGATTGGCGAAAACGAGCCGGCACTCGCGGCAGCGCACGAACGTGTAGCCCCGCTTGACGAACAGCTGACGGTGGTCGCCGGAGCCGCAGAGCGGACAATCGATCAGGCGCGAGAACTGCTCGGAGAGCATCCCCGTCTCCGGATCGAGGAGCTCGTCGAGCTCCTGCTCGAGCGCCGCGAAGTAGCGGTCGCGGCCCGTTTCCCGAATGAAGCTGTTCACGTAACCATTATCGACTGGCGCGTCTCGGTCACCTGACACAGACTGTCGTACGATCGGCTCGTGAGCCTGGCAGTCCCCAAGCCGCTGCAGTCTTCCGAGGTTCTCCAGTCGCTCGGAACCCGGCGATATCTGTCCCAGACTGTGCGGGTCTGGCTCGGGATCGCGGACGCCCACACCGAGGTGCCCACCCTGCCACCGGAGCTCGCGCGGATCCTCATGCGTCTCGAGGAATACGAACTCTCTCACCGAGACCGCTGGGGCTGCTGGGACTTCGGCAGCTCGGAGAACTTCCACGCCGGAAATCTGTGGGACCCCGAGATCGACCGGTGGCTCGTCAAGCAGCGGGCGAAGCTGGTCGGGAAAGCGGCGCTGGAGCCGCTGTGGCCCAACGGCAGCCGTTTCGCAGTCTGCCTGACCCATGACGTCGACCTCCTCAGTTCGCACTACACGCCCCGGCAGGCCGGGCGCTTCGCTCGCGCAGGACTCGCGCCCGGGGTCGCTGGGACTGGAGAAAGGTTCCTCCGGATTGCGCGCCCGGGGGTCCGCATGGCCCGCTCGATCCGCTCGAGGATCGCGACCGCTCCGTCGGTCGCAGAGACACTCGAGCGAAGCATGTCCGCCGAGGCGAGCCGCGGCGTGACGGCCTCGTACTTCTTCACGGCTCCGCCGGCGGCACCACACAGCCGGTACGACTGCGTCTACGCACCCGCGGATCGCTGCCGGTTCCGCGGAGCGAAGGTGCGGGTCGCCGACGTGATGCGGGCGCTCGCCGCCGAGGGGTTCGATGTCGGCCTGCACGGCGGGTATGCGGCGGCGCTCGCGTCAGGGGCGCTCGCCGCACAGCGGCGGACGCTCGAGGCCGCGACCGGACTCCAGCTCACGACGACGCGCCAGCACTTCCTGCGCTGGGACATCCGCACCACTCCAAGCCTCCAGGAGGAGGCCCGCCTGGAGGTCGACTCGAGCCTGGGCTTCAACCGCAACGTCGGCTTTCGCGCCGGCACAGGGCTCCCTTTTCACCTCTTCGACGCGGCCTCGGGAAGGCCGCTCCGCCTGCTCGAGGTTCCGCTTGTCGTCGAGGACACCGCCCTCTTGGCGGACGGCGGCCTGGAGCTCGACGACGCGCTCGCACGGCGGGTGATCGGCCTGATCCTGGACACAACCGCGGCCGTCGGCGGCGCGGTCACGCTGCTCTTCCACCCAGACAAGTTTGTGCGTCCCGAGTGGCTCGCGCTGTACGAATGGTCGATCGACCGCGCCCTGGAGCGTCAGGCCTGGGTGACATCCCTTCGCGGGATGGGCGACTGGTGGCACGTGCGCGAGGCGCGCGTGCTCGCAGGCTGAGTGGTCGATTTCCGCACGGTCTCCGGCCCGCTCGACAGAGCTCAGCTCGAGTCGGTAGGCGAGCTCTACGGTCGTGCGGACGCGAAGTACCGCGACCTCCGGTTCCTCGAGCATCTATTCGTCCGGGGTCCGGCAGGCCCGGCGCTGCACGCGTTTGCCTGCGACGGCAGGCGGCCCGTCGGCCACTGCGCGGTCGTGCCGATGCCCGCGCGCTCGGGCGACCGTGAGTTTCGGTGCGGCAAGGTCGAGGCGCTGTACGTCGACGCCGGGTACCGAGGGAGCCGGGGGACCGAAGGGCCGGTGGTCCTCGAGCTGCTTCAGCGCCTCTTCGCCTACGCGGACGACGCGGGCGTCGAGTTGCTACACGCGTTCGTGCGACCCGAGGTTGGCCGACTGTTCGTCGGATTCGACGCCGTCGAGATTGGTGAGAGCGCGCGTGTCGCGGTTGCCACTACGGCGACGCTCCAGTCGCAGCGGGCGCAGGCAACCGTGCTGGCGTCCGGACAGGCGATGCTCCGCGCCTTGGGAGGGACTGCTGCGAGGCTCGCCACGTCTGGCGATTCAGCGGCGACCCTGCGCGCCCTCGCGGCGGCTGACTCCGATCTGGTCGATGTTTCGCCACCCGCCGACGCTTGGACGATCGCTTCCGACCGCTCGTGGTGCTGGTACGGGGAGTCGCCCTTCCTCCGCGTGCTCGAGCTTGCCGGCGCCAGCGGCTCGCGCGCGCTCGTCCAGCTGCCCGGCTCGCAGGGGGAAGCGTTGCGAATCGCCGCGTGGCGTCCACGCCGGTCGGGCCTCGTCCCGGCGGTGCTCTCACTGCTCGTCGCGCAACGGTTCGCGCGCCGCAGCGGCGCGGCAACGCTCCGGTTCCAGTCCTGGCGGGCGCCCTGGGACCAGACCGATCTCGAGCGTGCAGCGCGCCTGCTCGGCTTCGTCCGGCGTCCTGACTTCACGACGCTCTACGTTCGGGCAAGCTCGTCCTTGGCTGGACAGCAGCCCTTCGCGACACCGCTGCTCTACCTCGGCTTCTAGTCGAGCAGGCGCTCGGCCAGCACCAGATCGAGCTCGTCGTCGATGTCGACGGAGTCGCGCCTGTCCATCACGTAGGGGCGACAGTCGCCGCCGTAGAGACTCTCGCCGAGCCGATCGGGACGTACCGCGAGCACGGCGGGGCCATTGCGGGCATAGACGACCGCCTTGTCCTGCCGGCGCGTAGCAGACGCCTCGCTCCACGGCAAGAGCCTCCCGTCGCGAAGCTCCATCAGCGAAGACGGGCGGAACTGGTGCGGAACCTCGACCACGCTGACGACGACCTCAGCGTCCGAGTCAAGCAGGAGAGCGACCGCCTCGTCGACGTGTCGCGCGCGCCGGAGCGGCGAGGTCGGCTGGAGCAGGACCAGGACGTCGCAAGCACCGAGGTGCTCGATCGCGTGACGAACGACGTCGAGCATGGGCGTCTCGTCGGCTGCCAGGTCGGCGGGCCGGTCGAGCACCTCGACGCCGAGGTCGCGGGCCAGTGCTGCGATCGCGTCCGAGTCCGTCGACACGACCACGCGATCGATGCTGCTTGCCGTGCAGGCGGCCCCGATCGTCCACGCGACGAGCGGCTTCCCGGCCAGCTCGACGAGGTTCTTGCGCGGGATCCCCTTCGACCCGCCACGAGCAGGGACGAGGGCGACAACCTGAGTCATCTAGTACGTCATGCGCTTGTGGATCGAGATCTCGCCCCGGGAGAGAATCTGCGCGATCCGCTCGCCCGCGTTGCCGGAGCCGTAGATCGGTTCGTGCTCGTACGGGCCATGTGCGATCTGGGCTTGGATCGCGTCTGAGATCTCGCCGCGGTCGTAGTCGACGTCGAGGACGTTCGAGCCGCGGTCGCGCCCTTCCTGCCGTGAGCCGATGTTGACCGCCGGGGTGCCGATGAAAGACCCCTCTCGGATCGCGGAGCTCGAGTTCCCGACGAGGCTCGCGGTCTTCCGCATCAGCCGAATGTAGTCGTTCGTCGGCAGGTTCTTGAAGAAGTGCATGCGCGAGTCGTCCTCGTGCTCGCGGAACTTCCGGATCCCGCGGGCGAGGTGCTCCGAGCCCGCATCCGCGTTCGGCCAGAGGACGACCGCGGGCAGGCCGACCGACTGCGCCGCGCGCAGCGTCTCGTCGATCTGCCGCTCGCCGTCGCCGTATTCCGTCGTGACCGGGTGCTGGGCGACGAGCACGAATGGCTGGTCGAGGTCGAAGCTGCCGCCCACGCCGAACCGGAACAGGTCGCTGAGCCCGTTTCGCTCGTCGCGGAGCACCTCGGCGACGAGATCCATGCGCGGGCAGCCGACCATGTGCACGGACTCCGGGTTCTCCCCGAGCCTCACGATCCGCTCGGCGGCTCCCGCGGAGGCGGGGAAGTGAACGTGCGCGAACTTCGTCACCGCGTGGCGGATCGACTCGTCGATGTTTCCCGAGATCTCCCCACCCATGGTGTGCGCGAGGGGGATGTTCATGTACGTCGCGGCGAGCGCCGTGGCCATCGTCTCGAAGCGGTCGCCGACGGTGATCACGACGTCGGGCTCGAGACGCTCGAACGCCGTCGGCAGCTCGAGCAGGCCGAGGCCCGTCGACTTCGCCATCGTGCCCGGCGTCTCGCCCTCGATCAGCATGAAGACGCGCTCGTCCGGTTCGAACCCGTCTTCCTCGATCACGTCGAGAGCGGTGCCGTAGCGATCGAGGAGCGCCGAGGCGCCGACGACCAGCTGCAGCTCGAGCTTCGGATGCTCTTGGATGGCGCGCATCGCCGATTTGATCGACGAATAGTTGGCCCGCGACCCGACGACGACGCAGATTCGTTTCACGCCAGATCGTCCTCCGTCAGAACGGTGTCGGCCGCGATGTCGGAGCGCGCTTGGCGGCCGACGAGCTCATCGAGCCTGCGGGCCGGAATCCCCGTGCCCGGCTTCTTCGCGGCGAGCATCCCGCGCTCGAGGGTCGTGCCTGCGGGAATGTCGGCGACGGCCACGACGCTCTTCTCGAAGATCCTCTTCATCTCGTCGAGTGCCCCGGCCTCGGCGTCCTTGTCCACCCGAGCCGACAGCATCGCCTCGATCTCCCGGACACCGTCGACGAGCTCCTCGAGCTCGTACGGTTCCAGCGCAAGCGCCGCGTCCGGCCCGTACATGTCCCGGGAGAGCGTGAAGTGCTTCTCGACCGCGTCGGCGCCGAGCACGACCGCGGCAAAGCAGGCGTAGGGCCCGAGGGAGTGGTCCGAGAGCCCGACCGGCTTCCCGTAGCGCGCGCGCAGCTCCGCGAGGACGTTGAGACCGACACGGTCAGGGGGCGTCGGGTAGGCCGAGGTGCACTGGAGCACGGTCACGTCGTCGCCGGCTGCGTCGACGGCGGCATCGAGCTCCTCCCAAGTGCTCATCCCAGACGAGAGCAGGACCGGCTTGCCCGTCGCGGCGGCAGCGCGAACCAGCGCGAGGTTCGTCACCTCGCCGGAGCCGATCTTGTACCGCTCGACCCCGACCGACTCCAGCCGGTCGACCGCCTCGATCGAGAAGGGGGCGCAGAGGAACTCGATCCCGGCCGCAGCGCACGCGGCTCTGAGCGTCCCCCACTGCTCGTCCGTGAACGCGGTGCGCCCGAAGTACTCCCAGCGGCTCTCGTGCTGGAAGTACGGCGGCGCCGGGGCGTCGCGCGTCGTCTCGGCGGCCGGATCGTGGAGCTGGAACTTCACCGCGTCGGCGCCGCAGGCCGCGGCTACCTCGGCCAGCCGGATGGCGTTTCCGAGGCTCCCGTCGTGGTTCATGCCGGCCTCGGCGATGACGAACACGCTCATGCCCCCGATGCTAGTGGCACTAGAGATAGCGCGTCCGGTCGGGGATCTCGAGCAGCGGTCGCGACCCGCCGGGCGCGTCGTTCGCGTCGATCCGCGCCAGCAAGAGCGGCTGCTCCAGCGTGCGGTTCAGGGCGCGCTCCATCGTGAAGCCGGCGCGGAAGCCCGCGGCTTCGGCGGCCGTCGCGACCGCGTGCGTCACCGCCTCGCGAGAGCCGTGCGGGTAGCTGAGGAGGCGCGGCCGGACTCCTGCGACGTCCTCGAGCGTCTTTGCGCTGGCCTCGAGGTCGCGGCGAAGCGGCTGCGACTCGAGCAACGCGAGCGGCTCGTGGCCATACGAGTGGGCGCCGACGGCTCCATGCCGGCGTTCGAGCGCCCGAACCTGGTCCCGGGACATGTACAGCTCGGCGCAGAACGCCTCCTCGTCTTCCACCACGCGCGCGAGAAATTCCGCGACCGCATCGTCGCGCTCGCCGAGGGGGAGGCGCATGTTGAGCAGGTACTTCACGCGCGCCGCCTCCGGCGTGTCGTAGGCGTACTGCTCAAGCGCTACCGCCTCCGGGACGTCGTGCGCGTCCACCAGCGGCGCGAGCGCTTCATCCCCGAGCGCCTCGCGGAGCCGGTGCACCTTGTGCACGTACAGGGCCTTCCGCTCTGCGAGGGGTCGTCCGGGCACGAAGAACACGGCGGGAGCTCCCAGCCGCTCCAGAAGCGGCAGCGCGAGCTCGTACTGGACGCGCAAGCCGTCGTCGAACGTGATCAGGCAGGCCGCGCCCGGCAGGTCGCCTCCGCCGCCGACCGCGGCCAGCAGCTGGTCGCGCGAGACGAACTCGAACCGGCGCCCCAGCTCCTCGAGCTGGGTGGTGAGAGCAGCCACGGTGACGGGGAAGATCGCCCGAGGGGCGCTTGGAGCCTCCGCGGCGACGTAGTGGTAGTTGACGACGAGGAGCGTCACTCGACGATCGGGAAGCGCGCGTCCCGCAGCGCCTTCTCGGCCAGGTACTCCGGGATCATCCCGGCCGCGAACCGCCGGCCCAGCTCCGCGATCGCCTCGCCCGGCGCGGCGTCGAAGTCGGCGTGACGATAGACGCGGCCGCCGGGTTGCTGGGCGACGCGGTCGAGCGTGCGCGCGGCGAAGGCCGGCAGTGCGTCGAGCAGCGCGTCCACGCCTGCGGCGAGCGCCTTGCAGCCGATGTCGTGCGAGTCGTCCTCGGGCGCCATGAGCGGCCGCGCCTGGCGCAGGATCGGCCCTGCATCGACGTCCAGCGTCGCGAGATGGACGGTCGCGCCGACACACTCCGGCTCTCCGTTCACGAGCGGCCAGAAGTTCGTCGCGTGTCCCTTGTAGTACGGCGAGAGACCGAGGTGGATGTTGACCGCCTCGTAGCGCTCGAGGAGCGGTGCGCGGATGATCCCGCACCCGTACAGCGCCAGCAGCTGCGGCTCGCGCTCGTCAACCCAGCGCGCAACCGGTTTGCTGTTCGTCTCCCCCCGTTCAACCGCCAGGAAGGGCGCGCCGAGCTCCTCCCAACCCGGTGCGCCCCTGAAGTGGCGCTCTTCGGCGGCTCGGCGCCGGGCGAAGTGATCGGCCACGAGCTCGTCTTCGCGCTCGTCGCGGCCGCTCGGCTGCGGCGGCTGGCGCTCGCTGACGACGCCGCGGAGCTCGACCGCGTCGCTCAGCGCGAGCCGCGACGCGTACCAGCGGTGGCGCAGGTGGTCGCCGGCGAGCGCGACGACGGGGACGGTCACGCGGGGACCGGCTCGAGGTAGTCGAGCGCCGCGGCATCGACCGCCCACTCGCCGAAGCGGCGCAGGTCGTCCGCGCGTTCGAGCTCCTCAGCCGAACCGACGGCCAGCTCGATCGTCGCCTCGAACGGACGGCCGATCTTCTCGAGCGGTTGGTAGATCGAGCGGAAGCTCGTGAAACGCGTCTGGCGCAAGCGGAAGAGCGCGTAGGCGTGCCGCCGTGCGAGGACGACCTGCTCCGGACTGGGCGGCGGCGTTTCCTCGATCCGCCTCAACCGCTCGAGGTAGACGTTGGCGGACTCCGAGTCGACGGTGAATCCCCGCCCGGAGTAGAAACCGGTTCCGGCCGTCAGCGCCGGGATGCCGAAGCACGGGAGCTCGAAGCCCACCGAGCCGCGGATGGTGATCCCGAAGTCGGTCAGCTCGAACAGCGACCAGGGGCTGATGTCGCTCGTCGGCTCGAGCACGTGCACGTGCGCCGGGAGCGCTCCGATCTGCTCGCGGATGGCCGCCAGCTCGTCCAGCTCGCCGGTCGCCCCGTCCCGCTTCAGCTTCCAGACTTGGGCCGGGTGAAGCTTGACGATCCAGTTGACGCTCGCGTTCGCGCAGGCGGCGCGGACGGTCTCGACGAACCACTCCTCCTGGTCGGCGAAGAGGTCGCGCCCGTAGAACATGTTGGCGTCCCAGAGAATGTGTGAGAAGACGACCGCGGTCTTGCGATCCGGGTCGAGGCCGACCCGATGCACGATCTCTGCGCGCGACTGCTCGCGCGTCCAGCCGCGGTTCAGTTGCGCGAGGATCGACCTGCCCTCGTAGCGGCGCGCGAAGTCCGCGTCCAGCTCACGGTCGCGCTCCGGCGTCCAGGGCATGCGCCGCACCGTCTGCCAGGACTCTTCGGAGAGCGAGCGCGGATGCAGGCCTTTCGTCTGCGCGGTGTAGCGCTTGAACACGAGCGCGTCGTCGTCGTAGCCGCCGACGAACTGGATCGTGTTCAGCCCGCGTGCGAGCGCGAGGTCCGAGAGGGGGCCCTCGGCGGCGTAGTTCCTCTCGTTGAAGATCACAAGCTCCGGCTGAAGCTCGTCGAGCAGACCGTCGGCGGCCATCGTCGTGCGGATCGCGAGCGCGAGGAAGCGGCGGATCTCGTCGCGAGCGTGCGGGTCCGAAACGTCGACGGCCCCCTCGTGCAGATGCCGCGAGGCCGTCGAGAGCGCCTGCCGCCCGACGCCGGCGCCCCGGAAGCTGACCGGTCGTAGGTCGCTCGTTGTCGCCACGCCGGCGAGGAGGGCGTCCGCCTCCGCCGCGGCGGCCTCGTCGACGTCAGGCGGGAGGAAATCATCGAGCGTGACGAAGCGGCCGACGCCGAACAGCTCCAGGTAGCGGCGCGGGACGCTCGTACCGGCGGGAACGACCGCGACCGGCTCGACGCCCTGGAACTGGAACGCCTTCGCGAGCATCCCCTCGACCTTGAGCTGGAAGATCGAGTGCGTCAGGCTCGCGACGAGCGCCGTTCCCCCGGGCCCCGGGGGGACACGGCCGAGGATGTCCCCGTAGCGGCGCCGGAAGCTGCGGTAATCGCGCTCGACGATCGCGCGGGTACGGAGTTGGCGTCCTCGGGCGGTCAGGGCAGAGCGCAGGCGTGGCGGGGACGGTGCCGAGGGCATCGCGCCCAACTGTCGCAAATGGAGCCACGGACCGGACGCGTCGAGTGCCCCTCCGGCAAATGTCCTCCGGCCACATTCACTGAAGGGGCACTAGCATCCGTGCCCGTCGTGCGCGAGGTTGTCCTGTCCATAGTCCTGCACGCGGGGTTGGGGATCGCGTTGGCCCTCGGCGTCTGGGCGCTCGGTTACGGGTGGCTGCTGGCGCTGCCTCGGACCGCCGATGCCGATCCTCGCCACGCCTACGCGGTAGGGCTCCTCGTGGCAACCGTCGCGTCGTTTCTCTCGCTGCTCAGCCCATGGCTCGCGCTGCTCGCCGTGCTGCTCGTTGCGGTCGGGGCGGCGGGGACGGTAAGGCGCCTCGCCGTCGCGGCCGCGGCAGCGCGGCGGGGCTTGCCGCCTCTCGCCTGGGCGCTCCCGGGTGTGCTCGGGCTTCCCGTCGCTCTCGGGCTTCTCCTGCACGGTCCCACGGACGACGTCGAGTCGGCCGCCTACGGGGACATGCTCTATTACGTCAACAAGGTCGTTTCGGGAGCGCAATCGGTCGTCCCCTTCCACGATCTGCTCGCCGAGGGTCAGCGGATCATCTACGCAGAGGCCGCGCCGAGCTTCATCGGCGCCGTGTGTACACACTTGCCCGGTTTCGACGCGGTGCTCTTCCAGGCTGCGTCGGCGCCGGCGTTCCTGCTCGCGGCGGTGTGCGTGGGAATCGGCCTGACGCCGGCGCCTGCTCGCCACGGGCCCGGCCTGATCCTCGTCCTGGCCCTCGCGGCGGTCGCGCTCGTGCCGTATCCGACGTGGATCACGGAAAGCCCGCCGGTCGCGTTCGCCCTGCCGCTCGCCTTCTCGCTCGACGCGCTCGACGACGACCGGCTGGGCTCACGCGCGGTGACGCTCCTGGCGGGGATCCTCGCGCTCGACTTCTTCATAACCAAGGTGGTCGGCTTCGTCCCGCTGTCCGTCCTCGCCGTCTTCGTCCTGTTCCGCCGGCTCGAGCGTCGCGCGGCGATCGCAGCAGGAATCGGGCTCGCGGCCGCCGCAGCGCTCGCAGTCGCGGCGCTCTTCGTGACGGCGGGCTGGTACGCCGACCTGCTGAAGCCGAAGTTCCTGCCCTTGGACGCGCTGCGCGGCCTGCACACCCAGCTCACGAATCGCGACACACAGGCTGCGGCTCCCGCGGTCACCATCCTCGGCGAGCTCCTGCTCGGTGCGGCACTGGTGCGCGCGCGGCGACTTCCACTCGCCGCAGCGCTGGCGCTCGCCCTCGCCGGAAGCTACTTCGTCGGCGGCTACGGGTTCGACATCGCGGTCGGAATGACGATCTTTCTCGGCGCGCTCGCCTTCTACCGTGACCCTCCGGGGAGAGACGTCACGCCCCTGCTCGCCGCCGGAGCGTGCTTCGTCGCGCTCTCGGCGTGGTTTCGTGACATTTCCGCGATCCGAGCCGGGTTCGCGTTCACGCTGCTCCTGGGGCTCGGTCTGTTCCTCGCGCTCACGCGCGGCGCCGCTGCGCCGATGGGCTGGGCGCTCTACGCGCTCGCCGTGTCCGGCGCGGCCCTCGTTCTCGACCTCGCGGGACACGCGGCGCTCGGCGTCCTGTTCGTTGTCCTGGCCGGGGCAATCGCCGCGCTCGGTCGGCCGCGTCGCCTGCGTCCCGTGCTCGCGGCCGCCGGCCTCGTCGTCGCCGCGGTCTTCGGGACAGCGGCTTGGCGTGCGGACGACCTCCACTTGTCGACGAACCCGATGACGCTGGCGTCCGACGACTACGAGGTCTGGCAGGCGGTTCACCGGCTCGTCCCTCGCGACGGGCTCGTGTTCACCAGCATGACCGGCAAGGCTGTGGACGGCCGCCAGGGATGGAACAACTATCCGAGCATCGCGGGGCGGCAGCTGTACCTGGCGGGCTGGTACGACGGCCGGCTGACAGCGCGGCCCGAGGAGCTCGAGCGCAGGCTCCTGCTCAACACGCGCGTGCTCTCGGGGGCGCTCGCCCCGCAGCGGGTGCCGCTCAGCCGCCGGTTCGACTCGTATTACGCCGTCGTCACGACGGGCGTCGAGGTCCCGCGCCGCTTCCGGCCGCTCTACGTCAACGACTCCTTCGCGCTCTATCGGATCGCGTCGTAGAGAGCGAGCGTCCGCTCGACCATTCGCTCCTCCGAGAACTGCTGCACGTGTTCTCGCGCACGCGCAGCCATGCGCGCAGCTTCCGCGGGGTCCTCCAGCAGGCGCACGATCGCATCCGCCAACGCCCGGGGATCGTCTGTAGGGACGAGCAGGCCGGTCTCGCCGTCCTGCACGGTCTCGCGGATGCCGCCGACCGGAGTCGCGACGACCGGGACGCCGGCCGCCTGCGCCTCGATGACGGCGAGACACAGACCCTCGAAGCGCGATGGGTAGGCAAACACGTCGAAGGATGCGAGCAGATCGGGTACGTCCGATCTGTTTCCTAACATGACAACATGATCGCCGTACTGCTTCGAAAGCTGCTCCAGCTCCCGGCGCAGCTCGCCGTCGCCCGCGATTGCGAACCGCGTCTCGGGACGGCGCTCGAGCACGGACGGAACCGCCGCGAGCAGTGTCCGTTGCCCCTTCTGCTCGGCGAGCCGCGCGACGTTGCCCACCACGGTGCCGTCGAGAACGGGAGTGCCGGAGGCGAACCGGTTCAGGTCGATACCGAGGGCGACGACGTGGCTCGGTCGCCGCCCGTCGCGCATCCGGTCTGTCTCCGACGTGTAGATCACCTCGGGCCGCATCGCCCAACCGAGTCGCCACCATGCGCGCCCGACCCCGTTGTCGCGCCGGGGCAGCTCGGGCGTGTGATGCGTGACGAGCAGGCGCGGCACGCGTGCGGTGCGCGCCGCCACGAGCGCCGGCGGCCAGACCTCGGTCACGTGGGCGATTCGTGGTCGCAGGTCGCGGAGGAGGCGGGCAAGGTGGACGGCGAGCGTGGGCGCATTCGCCGGCCGCAGTCGAATCGTTGCGACGCCGAGCTCCGAGAACGGCTCGAGCGCGGGATCGTCGAGGTGGACGAGGGTCACGTCGCGGCCGTCCTCCTCGAGTCCCCGCGCAAGGGCGGCGACGTACCGCTCGACTGCTCCGTACGCCCGCAGCCCGTGAAGGAGCGCGATCAAGCGACCACCTCGTCGACCGCATCCGCGAGCGCTTCGGCGGTCCGCTGCCACGTGAACTGCGCCGCCCGGGCGAGACCGCGCCGGCGAAGGTCAGCGGCAAGGTCCGCGTCGTTTGCGACCCGCACGAGCCTGTCCGCGACTTCCCCGGGCGAGCCCGGGGGGCACAGCAGCGCGGCGTCCTCGACAAGCTCCGGGATCGACGTCACCGCCGTCGCCACCACGGGAGTCGCGCAGGCCATCGCCTCCAGCACCTGGTAGCCGAAGCCTTCGTAGAGGCTCGTGTCGAGGTAGGCGAGTGCGCCGCGGTAGAGGGCGACGAGCTCCGTGTCCGAGACGCGGCCGAGATACTCGACGCCCGCAGCCGGCGGACCGTCGAAGCCCCCGGCGACGCGGAGGCAGATTCCCGGTGGGAGGCGATCCCGGGCCAGCTCGAACGCGGCGAGCGCGGTTGCCGTGTCGTCACGCGGATCGCGAGAGCCCAGATGCAGCACGTACGGCGGGCTGTCGGTGTGCGGGCTCGCGCCCGGGCTGAAGCGCGGATCGAGCCCTGGGTAGAGCGTCCGGACTGTCGTCCCGAGCCGGGGCAAGGCGCGCGCGGTCGCATCCGATCCGGTCAGGACGAGCTCCGCGCGCCGCAAGCTCCGCCGCCAGAGCGCGAGCGTGACGAGATCGCTCGCGGTCTGATACGCGCCGGCGCCCGCGATCCTGTTCTGCCGGATTCGGTGTGTCGGCGGCTCGAAGAGCCAGACCAGATAGCGGCCGCCGCCGACGAGCGGCAGCCGTTCCGTCCAGGTCAGCATCGCATCCAGCCGGTGGACCCGCGACGCGCGCGGGAGGCCGCGCTGCTCCCAGGCGAAGGCAGGCTTGCTCAGCACGCGGACGGCGTCGGAGACCGGAGCGTCGGGCCTCGTGAAGACGACGAGCTCGTGACGGCCGAGGTCCCGCAGCGCCGTCACCGTTCCCAGCTGCACGCGAGAGATGCCCTTTCCGTCCGGGGCGATCGACGTCGCGTCAATCCCGAGCCGGGCCACCACGCCTCCGTCGCCGCAGCGCCGACACTGCCCGCCTGGGCATGAACGACTTGGCGAGCAACGACAAGCCCCGCCCGGTGGGTCTTCTCCGTGCCGCACGGAGCAGGCTCCGTCGCGCCTCGCCGAGCTCGAGCGCCTCGTAGAAGTATTCGCCGGCACGCAGATACGCCGTCGCCCGTCCCTGGTCCGCGCACGGAAGCGCCGAGGCCGCGAGAAACTCGTCGGCGATGCGAACGTAGTCGCGCGCTTTCGCGAGCGGGGCTCCGCCGGACTTCGACTCGGGGTGGACACGGTAGGTCGACAGCCGGTCCGGGATCGACACCACCCGTGCTCCCCGCTCCGCGAGCCTCAGCACGAACTCGAAGTCGAAGAAGTAGTACGCGCGCTCGTCGAACGGGCCCGCGAGCTCGAGCGCGTCGCGACGGAACAGCGAGCCGGGCTGGACTACGTGGTTGTCGCAGGCGCGCACCATCGCCGCGACGTCGAAGGGCCGCGGCTGCAGTGGGAACAGCTCCTCGCCCTCCTCGTCGACGAAGAGCGCCTCGCCGTAGACGAGCGCCGCGCCGGGATCGCGCTCGAGCTCGGCGACGACCCTGCTCACAGCGCCGGGAAGCAGCGTGTCGTCCGAGCTGATCCAGCCGAGCACGTCGCCGGCGGCGTGGGCGAAGGCCTTGTTCAGCGCAGCGGCCTGGCCCCGGTCGGGCTCGCTCGTCCACCAGGCCAGCCGGTCGGTGTAGCGCTCGACGATCTCGGCGCTGCCGTCCGTCGAGCCCCCGTCCACCACGAGGTACTCGAGCTCCGGGTAGTCCTGGTCGAGCACCGAGCGGATCGTCTCCTCGAGGAAGCGCGCCTGGTTGTACGACGGCGTCACGATGCTGACGAGCGGACCGGTCACGCGGCGGCGAGCTCTTCGTACAGCTCGGCGTAGCGGCGCACCTGGAGCTCGATCGAGAAGTCTCTCTCGGCGAGCTCGCGTCCTCGTGCGCCGAGGCGCGCCCGCAGCTCGTCGTCGCCGAGCAGCCGCTCGAGGGTGCGGGCAAGCCCGGCAGCGTCGCCGAACGGAGCGTGGAGGCCCGTTTCGCCGTCGCGGACGACGTCCGTGATTCCGCCACGGTCGAAGGAGACGCACGGCGTTCCACACGCGAGGCTTTCGGGCGCGGTCAACGTGAGGACGTCGGCGAGCGTCGGCGTCGCGAGCACGTCCGCGGCGCGGTAGGCGTCGGCGAGCGCGTCGTCGTCGAGCGGCCCGAGCGCGTGCGTCTCGAGCCCGGACGCGGCGGCGCCATGGCCGGCGAGCGCGAGCAGCGGCGGCCGGTCGAGACCTCGAAGCGCCTCTTCGAGCAGCGCGAGGCCCTTCCGGCGCTCCCGCAGCTCCGAGGCGACGAACAGCACGATCGGCCGGCTTGTGGGCAGGCCGAGCCGCCGACGCGCCTCGTCGCGCGGCCCGGGCCGAAACTGCGCCGTGTCGACGCCGTTCGGGATCGTCAGGCACCGAAAGCGCCGCAGGAGCGGGCTCGCGCCGACGAGGCTCGCCATCCAGGACGACGTGGCCACGAGCGTGAGCCGCGAGCGGGCGTACGTCGCGCGCTTCAGGCGCCAGAGCAGCGCGGTCGTGTCGCGCTCGAGCCGCGGGTACTCCTCCAGATACGGGCACGAGCCGCAGCCGTACCGCCAGCGCTCGCAGTCGAGCGAGTACGCCACGTGCCCCGTCATCGCCCATTGGTCGTGGAGCTGCCAGACCGTTGGCCGCCGTGCCGAAAGGAGCGGGATCGCGCTGAACCCGAAATAGCTGCCGTGCAGGTTGTGGAGCTGGACGACGTCGGCGCTACGGAACCACGGGTCGCGAACGACCCCGAACGACGAGGGATACAGGAGGTACTGCAACCCCACGCGGTCGAGGACCTCCCCGACGGCTCGGTCTGCGCCGCGCCACGCTGCACTCCGCTTGATGGAACGAGTCTCGGCATCGGCCGTGACCTTCCGGCCGACGAGCATGGAGGACCGATGGCCGAGCAGGCGCAGGCCGCGGTGGAGGGCGTATGCCGCTCGTCCGGCTCCGCCGCCGGAATCGGATTCGCTGATGTGCAGGACGTTCAGCGGCAAAGTGCGGGGCGGTCCGGCCGCGCGGACGAGACCGCGGGTGGTGTCCGCGGCCGTGCCGAAGGAGGCGAGAAACGTACGTTCATGGCTGGGAACTAGCATAGGCGGGTCGTGCCCGACCGCCCCCGCACACCGGTTCTGTTCGTCCACCACCGCAGCGAGCTCGGCGGTGCGCCAGCCTCGCTCTCGTATCTGATCCGTGAGCTCGACGACGAGCAATTCGAGCCGCACATCTACTGTCCCCCGGGGCCGGCCGCGGAGCTCTTCCGAGAGTCCGGCGCACGCGTTCACACGGGCGCGGTCTCCGGCTTCACGCACATCTGGGCGAGCACGTATCGCGGCCGCCGCTGGCTGCTGTTCGCGCGCGAGCTCGTGCTCCTGCCGCAGCACGTCCTTCAGTTCCGCCGCGCGCTGCGCAGGCACCGCTTCGAGCTCGTCCACTTCAACGATTCCCCGCTGATCCCGGCGGCGTGGCTCGCGCGGCACGAGCACCTTCCCGTCGTCTGGCACCTGCGCTCGGCGCTTCCCGACGGCGGGCGCGACCGGCGCTCCGCCTTCGTCCGGGCCGCTATCAGGCGGCTCGCAACGACGTCGATCGCGATCAACCACGACGTCGGGAACGTCTTCGGCGTCGGCTCCACCGTCGTCCCGAACTCGGTGGATCTCAACCGCTTCCGTCCCGGCGACCGGGAGACCGCGAAGGCCGCGCTCGGGCTGCCGCGCGAGCGACCGGTCGTCTCGTACTTCGGCTTCGTCTACCCGTCCAAGGGCTTCCGCGAGTTCATCGAGGCGGCGGCGCTGCTCCGTGACCGCGGGCTCGAGGCGAGCTACCTGATCGTCGGCGGCGCCGTGCGCGGCGAGGAGTTCTTCCGGACCGTCGTCGGCCGCGGCCTGCAGCTCGCCGACCTCACGCGCGACTACGAGTCGGAGGCGAAGCAGCTCGTCGACGAGCTGCGCCTGTCGGAGGTCGTCCGGTTCGTCCCGTTCACCCAGGACACCGCGAACCTGTACCAGGCAAGCGACGTCGTGGTCGCGCCGTCGCAGGGCCCTGAGCTCGGGCGTCCGGTGATCGAGGCTGCGGCGAGCGGCGTTCCGGTCGTCGCCTCCGGCTCGCGCACCGGCGGCGGCGTCGTCGTCCCGGGCGAGACCGGCATCCTCGTCGAGGACTTCGGGGTCGAGACGCTCGCCGAGGCCGTCGAGGGGCTCCTGCGCGACCCCAGCCGGCGCCGCGCGCTCGGTCGTGCGGCCCGGGAGCACGCCGAGCAGAACTTCGATCCGGCGCGAAACGCTCGCCGCATCGAGGGCATCTACCGCCGCATCGCGCCTCCGCGCGACCGCATCCCGATCCTCTACGTCCATCACCGGCCGCAGCTCGGCGGCGCCCCATCCAGCCTCGCCCAGCTGATCCGAAATCTCGACCGCCGCTTCGAGCCGCACGTCTTCTGTCCGGCAGGCCCAGCGGCGGAGCTGTTCGCAGAGGCCGGCGCGACAGTCCACACCGGAGACGTCTCCATCTTCGCCCACGCCTGGGACAGCCCGTACGAGGGGCTCCGCTGGCTCGTGCTCGGACGCGAGATCGCCGCGCTGCCGCCTCACCTGCGGCAGCTCGAGCGGTTGATGCGCGCGCACCGGTTCCCGCTCGTCCACCTCAACGACTCGCCGCTCGTCGCCGCCGCGTTCGTCGCGAACCGCCACGGCGCGAAGGTCGTCTGGCACCTTCGCTCAGCGCTCGCCGGCGAAGGGCGCGACAGGCGCAGCCGCGCGATCGCTGCGCTGATGGAGCGGTGGGGCGACGCGGCGATCGCGATCGACCGGGACGTGGCGGCTCGCTTTCCGATCCGCCTACCGCTCACGATCGTGCACAACTCCGTCCAGCCGCCGGCCGCACCTGCCTCGACCGACGGCGCGGGCAAGCGAGCCCTCGGCTTGCCGCCGGACCGCGTCGCCGTCGGCTTCGCGGGGTTCGTGCGACGACAGAAGGGGTGGCCGGAGCTGGTCTCCGCAGCCGAGATCCTCGTCGACGAGGGCTCACCCGCGCACTTCGTGATCATGGGCGGCGGCGTCCGGCCGCCGGAGTACTTCCGCACGCTCCGGGGCCGCGCCCTCGAGGCGACCAATCTGCTCACGGACGAGGAATCCGCGATCAAGGAGCTCGTCTCCGAGAAGGGCCTCGAACGCTACTTCTCGTTCCTGCCCTTCACGGCCGAGACGGGCGAGATCTACAGCGCGCTCGACGTCGTCACGTTCCCGAACCAGGGCATCGGCCTCGGCCGCCCGGTGCTGGAGGCGGCGATGCACGGGAAGCCCGTGGTCGCATCGGGCTCGCGGGATGGCGCCGGTGTGCTCCTTCCGCAGAAGACGGGAATCCTGCTCCAGGATTCGCGGCCGGAGCCGATCGCCGCTGCGTTGCGCGACCTCATCGACGACTCGGGCCTCCGCGAGCGGCTCGGCAAGGAGGCGGCGCGCCACGCGCGCGAGCGGTTCGACCCGGGCATGAACGCGCGCGCCGTCGAGGCGGTTTACGACTCGCTGCTCGGGATCGACCGCGGAAGCGCGGATCCCGCGGCGCGTCCAGACCGCCGCGCCGAGGTCGTCGCCGTCTAGCGTGTGCGGGCTCTGCGGGATCGTCGCTCTCGACCGCCCGGCCGAGACCGACACGGTTGCGCGCATGGCCGCCGCACTCGACCATCGCGGCCCGGACGGCGACGGCTCGTTCTCCGCGCCCGGCGTCGCGTTCGGATTCCGACGCCTCGCGATCATCGACCTGAGCGACGCGGCGATGCAGCCGTTCGCGAGCGCCGACGGGAAGCTGCAGCTGCTCCACAACGGCGAGGTCTACAACTACCGCGAGCTGCGAACCGAGCTCGAGGCAAAGGGCCACCGCTTCCGCAGCGCAACTGATACGGAAGTCATCCTCGCCGCGTACGTCGAGTGGGGCGAGGACTGCGTCAGCCGCTTCAACGGGATGTGGGCGATCGCGTTGTGGGACGGGCGCCGACGCCGTCTCTTCTGCTCGCGCGACCGCTTCGGCGTCAAGCCTTTCTACTACCGCTTCGCCGGCGGCCGATTCGTCTTTGCGAGCGAGCTGAAGGCGTTCCGCGCCGATCCGGAGGCGACACTCCGCGCGAGTCCGCGCGCGGTGCGCGACTACGTCGAGCAGGGCTACCTCGACCACACCGGTGAAACCTTTTTCGAGGGCATCGTGGCGCTGCCGGCCGCGCACTCGCTCACGCTTGACGACCGGGGCCTTCGCGTCACCCGCTACTGGGGCCTTGAGCCGCGGACGGCTCCCCAAGGCGACGCCGCCGAGGCGGTCCGGGAGCTCTTCCTCGACTCCGTTCGGCTGCGTCTGCGGAGCGACGTCCCCGTCGGCACGTGCCTGTCCGGCGGACTCGACTCCTCCGCGATCGCGTGCACCGTAAACCACCTGCTTCGCACCGAGGCCGAGAACGCACGGCCCGTCGGGGAGCGCCAGCAGACGTTCACCGCCTTCTTCGACGAGGCCGGCTACGACGAGCGGCCCTACGCCGAGGCGGTCGTCTCGCGCACGCTCTCGAACCCGCACTGGATCACGTTCGACGCGGACGAGCTCGTGGACGCGCTGCCCGCGATCGTCGAGGCGCAGGACGAGCCCTTCGGCTCCACGAGCGTCGTCGCACAGTGGTTCGTGATGCGTGAAGCGTCCCGTTCAGGGCTGAAGGTCATGCTCGACGGCCAGGGCGGTGACGAGACGTTCGCCGGCTACCAGGGCTACTTCGGGCCCTTCCTCGCCGACCTGCTGCTCCGCCGGCGACTCGTAGAGCTGCGGCGGGAGCTCGGCGCGTATCGCTCTCTCCACGGAGTGACCGCGGCCGCAAGCGCGGTCGCCGTCGCACGACCCTTCGTGCCGGAGCGGTTGCGGTGGCTCGCGCGGGGCCGCGCTCGGGGCGGCTCGTCGCTGCTCGGCAAGGACCTGCGGGAGCTGTCGATGACGGCGGAGGGGAACGGCGCCCCGTACCACGATCGTCTGCGGCGCCAGCTGCACCTGATCCTCACGCGCCGTGGCCTGCCGGAGCTGCTGCACTACGAGGACCGCAACTCGATGGCGCACTCGCTCGAGGCGCGCGTCCCGTTTCTCGACTTCCGGCTCGTCGAGCTCCTGTTCTCGCTCGACGCCGGCGAGCTGATCCGGCGCGGGCGCACGAAGGACGTGCTGCGGCGCGCGCTCGGCGACCTCCTCCCTCCCGTCGTCCGAGATCGCGTGGACAAGCTCGGCTTCGTCACGCCCGAGGGCCGCTGGCTGCGCGGCGCCCTCGGCGAGCTCGCCGCGGACGTCTTCGCCTCGCGCTCGTTTGCCGAGCGGGGCTTCGTCGACGCGACGGCGGCGCGGCAGCGTCTCGAGCGACACCAGCGCGGCGAGCTCGAGGCGGGCTTCGAGCTCTGGCGAGCGCTCGGCCTCGAACTCTGGGCTAGCGCGTTCCTCGACCGGTAACGTCGCGGCGATGGACGACCACGAGCGGGAGCCGGACACCTTCGTCCTGGCCAGCTTCTGCAACCTGCTGCAGAACGAGCCCACACTGGGCGTGCTGGAAGGTCGCACGCTGCGCTTCGCGTATGCGCCCCTCGCCGATCTCCCCCCCTCCACCGGCGTCACCGGTCTGACAGCCAACGACCGCTACGTCTTCGCGGTCGTCCACAACACCTCCGAGCTCCGGCGGTCTGCGCTGCTCGCCCTCGAGCGGCACTCGTTCGCCGTCGCGGCCTCTACCGAACTGTCGATCCCCCGCGACGCCCACTCCATCCAGGCCGTGGACGAGGTCGTCTACGTGGTCTCGACCGGGACGGACGAGGTCGTGGCGCTTCGGCTCGACGGCCCGACTGTCGCCGCCGAGGAGGTCGTTTGGCGACCGCCCGCGGCACGCGAGCGCGTGGACACGCACCACCTGAACGCGATCAGCACTTTCGGGAGTCGGCTCGTCGTCTCCGGTTTCGGACCGAAGGAGGGCGAGGCGTGGACCTCCGCCCGCAGCGGGTTCGTCTGGGACATCGAGGCCGACCAGGCGATCACAGCGCCGATCTACCACCCGCACTCGGTGACTGAGGTGTCGGAGAGCCTCCTGGGTTGGTGCGCCTCCGGACCGCGACGGGTCGAGCTTCTGGATGGCCACTCGAGCCGACGGTTGCCCGGCTATACGCGGGGTCTCTGCATCTCGCAGGGCAGGCTGTTCGCGGCGACGAGCAGGGGACGAAGCACGCCCAGATTGCAGCGCGCGTTCAGCGGCCTCGGTCAGTCCGGTGGAGGGTCCTGCGCGATCGTGCGGGTCGACCCGGCGGGGCTGAAGGTCGAGGCTTCGCTCGAGCTGTCAGGAGGCGTCCGCGAGATCTACGACCTCCTTCCGGTCGAGCTCGCGCGCTCCGAGTTCGACGACCTGGTCGCTGGGTCTGCACCGGCTCCCGGCACGGCCCCCGGCCGCGGCTTGAGCGGCCCCAGATCGAGATGACGCAGCAGCACGTACGGGAGTGGTGGAACCGAAACCCAATGTCGTACGACGTCGACGATCCGATCGCGGCCGAGCGCGGGACGCGGGCCTACTTCGAGGAGATCGACCGGCGCATCTTCGATCCGCGGCACATGCGACTGACCGCGCGTCCGGGCGGGCGGCCGTTCTCGCGCTACGTCGACTTCGACGGCCTGGCGGGGAAGCAGGTGCTCGAGGTCGGCTGCGGCAGCGGGATCGCGGTTCAGCTCTTCGCAGAGGCCGGGGCCGACGTGACCGCGGTGGACTTGACCCCTTGGGCTGTCGAGACGACGCGCACGCGGCTCGAGGCGTTCGCGCTCGAGGGGACGGTCCTCGAGGCCGACGGCGAGCAGCTCCCCTTCGGGGACGGCTCGTTCGACCTCGTCTTCTCGTGGGGCGTCATCCACCACACGTCCGACATGGAGCGCGCGCTCGGCGAGCTCGTCCGGGTCTGCCGACCGGGCGGAAGGGTCGTCCTGATGCTCTACCACCGCCACTCGCTCTTCTTCATCTCCTACCGGGCGTTGGCCCGGTTCCTTCCCGTCGCGCGCCGCCTCGGGCTGCACTTTGAGGGCGCGCGGGCCGGCGAGCGCGAGGGCCTGATCGCACGACACTTCACGCGGGCCGAGGTCGTGCGCCTGCTCGAGCGCGCAGGGCTCGTCGACGTCCGCGTCCTCCCCTACGGCGCGGACGCGGAGTTGCTGCCCCTGCCGAGGCGCGTGCGGAACCCGATCACCGAGCGGATCCCGCAGCGGCTGAAGGACAGGGCGCTGCGCGCGTGGGGGCATCAGCTCGGGATCGTCGCCTCGAAGCCCGCCTAAAAAGCTCGTTAGGGCTTCTGACCCGGGGAGGCGCTCCGCTACCCTTGCCGACCGGATGACCGCGTCCTACTACGCCGCGCCGCGACCTGCTCGGCGAGAACGCGTCGCCCACCAGCTTCGTGTCCTCCGGGTGATCGCTGGGGTCGAGTTCAAGCTCAAGTACGCCGACTCGGCGATGGGCTACGTCTGGTCGATCGTCAAGCCGCTCTCGTACTTCGGCGTGCTCTGGCTCGTGTTCGGCCGCATCTTCCGGCTCGGGATCGGCTTCGACCGGTATCCCCTGTACCTGCTGACAGGAATCGTCCTCTACACGTTCTTCGTCGACGCGACCGGCCTCACGTTCCCGTCGATCGTCAAAGGGTCGACGATCCTGCGCAAGCTCGCGTTCCCGCCGCTCGTGATGCCGGTCTCGGCCACCATGACGGCCGGGATCACGTTCTGCATCAACCTGCTCGCGGTGATGGTCTTCGTGATTGCAAGCCACGTGACCCCCGACGTCCGCTGGCTCGCGCTCGTGCCGCTCCTGCTCGAGCTCTACGTCTTCGTCCTCGGGCTCGGATTGATCCTCTCAACCCTTTACGTGCGCTTCCGCGACGTCGCGCAGATCTGGGAGCTCGGGACGCAGCTGCTCGTCTTCGCCTCGCCGATCATGTACCCGATCGGGATCCTCCCGACGTGGGCGCTGAAGATCGCGTACCTGAACCCGCTCGTCCAGGTGATGCAGGACGTGCGCGCCGTCATGATCGGCGCGGCGAACCCGAACGAGACCATCGCGAGCGCTTTCGGTGGCTCCGAGGCACGGCTCATCCCGATCGCGATCGCCGTGGCGACCCTCGGCGGCGGCTTCGTCCTCTTCCGCCGCGAGTCGCCACGGTTCGCCGAGCGAGTCTGATGAGCAGCTTCTCGCTCGAGGCGACAGGCGTCACGAAGACGTTCTGGATCCCTCACGAGCAGCGGACGATGTTCAAGGAGCTCTTCCTGCACCCGTTCCGGCGCGTCTCCTTCGAGCGCAACGACGCGCTGCGCGACGTGTCCCTCGCGATCGAGGCCGGCGAGTTCTTCGGGGTGATCGGCGCCAACGGCAGCGGCAAGAGCACGCTCCTGAAGATCCTCGCCGGCATTTACCGCGCCGATGAGGGCGACGTACGGGTCAACGGCAAGCTGTCGCCCTTCATCGAGCTCGGCGTCGGCTTCAACCTCGACCTGAATGCCCGCGACAACGTGCGGATCACAGCCACGCTCCTCGGGCTCTCGAAGCGGGAGCTCGCGGCTCGCTTCGACGAGATCATCGCGTTCTCCGAGCTCGGGCGGTTCGTCGACCAGAAGCTGAAGAACTACTCGTCGGGGATGATCGTCCGGCTCGCTTATTCGATCGCGATCCAGGTCCCGTTCGACATCTTGCTCTTGGACGAGGTGCTCGCGGTCGGCGACGAGGCGTTCCAGCACAAGTGCTTCTCGACCTTCGACCGGATGCGCGACGAGGGCAAGACCGTGGTGTTCGTCAGCCACGACCTCGCTTCGGTCGAGCGTTTCTGCGACCGCGTCCTGCTGCTGGACCGGGGCGAGGTGGCGACGGTGGGAGCGCCCGAGGAGGTGATCGCCGCCTACCGCGAGCACGAAGGAGTGCCCCTGGCATAGCGGCGGTATGCGTTGAGCGAGACGGGCTCGGGGAACAGGGCGGAGCGGCGGTCTGTCACCCTGATCATCGCCAACCTGAACGGCAAGCGGCACTTGCAGCCCTGTCTCGACTCGATCGCCGCGCTCGACTACGACCGGGAGCTGATCGACGTAGTCGTCGTCGACAACGCGTCCACGGACGGGTCGGTCGAGTTCCTCACGGAGCGCTATCCGTGGGTGCGCGTCCTCCCCCAGGACAGGAATCTCGGCTTCGCGGAGGCGGTCAACGTCGCCGCAGCGGCCTCGCGGTCGGAGTGCATCGCCCTGCTGAACAACGACATGCGCCTCGACCCGGGCTGGCTGAAGGGGCTCGTGAAGGCCTACGCGCCCGCTGACGGCTACCCCTGCGTGGCGGGGTTGATCCTCGACTGGGAGGGGGACCGGATCGACTTCGCCGAGGGCTTTGTCAACTTCCACGGGGCCGCTGCGCAGGGGCGGTTCCACGAGTCGGTCGACCTCGTCGACGTGGAGGACGGCCGCGAGCTGCTGTTCGCCTGCGGCGGGTCGATGCTGGTCGATCGCGAGCTCTTCCTCGCTCTCGGCGGCTTCGACCCAGCTTTCTTCGCGTACTTCGAGGACGTCGACTTCGGGTGGCGCCTCTGGCTCGCCGGCCACAAGGTCCGCCTCGCCGCGGGGGCCGTCAGCTTTCACCGCCATCACACGACCGGAGCCGGCTTCCCCCTCTACCAGCGAGCGCTCATCTTCGAGCGGAACTGGCTCCTGATGCTGATCAAGAACCTGGACGAGCCTCATGTCTGGCGGCTGCTCAGCGCCGCTCTGCTGCTGCTGAACCAACGAGTCGTGCTCGAGACCGGCTCGCGCCGATCCCTCTTCGACCCCGGGCGCCCGGCCGCGGCCGACTCGGAGAAGGTGCCCCGCATCGCGCTTGCGCGAATCCATGCCGTCGCGGACGTCGTCGAGAACCTCGACGCCGTCCTCGAGCGACGCAAGACCGTGCAGGCTTCGCGCCGTCGCGCCGACAAGGAACTGTTCCGGTTCTTCGAGCGTCCGTTCGCGCCCGTTCGCGAGGACGCTCCGTACCTGGATGCGATGGTGCGGGTGAGCCAGGCGCTGGGCTTGGTCGAGCTCTTCCCCGAGCGACGGGCGGTGAAGCTCCTCGTCCTGTCCCCCGCGGACGATGCGCGCCTCTGGGAGCTCGCAGGCGCAGCCGCCCGCGTCCTCTCGGTGATCTATGCCTCCCCGGGAGGGTCGCGGCGCTCCAGCGACGGATTCCAGTCTCTGGAGTTGAGGTCGACGTCGTCGGCGAGGCAGCTGGCGGCCGAGGTGGACTTCGTGCTCGGGAGCGCCGGGGATGCGGAGCTTGCAGGCGTCGCGAACGACCTACACGCCCTTCTGCTGATCGATGTCGCCGGCGGGGGTGATGCCCTCTCGCGAACCGAGGGACTCGCAGAGCTGCTCGCTGCCGCGGACGTCGTCCTCTGCTCCAGCGACGCCGGCCGCGAGCACGCCGTCGCCCTGCTCCAAGGAGCCGGGGCCAGCAGGCCCGCGGTCGAGCTTGTCCAGCCCGGCAGCGAGGCATCGTTCTTCCGCAGGCTGTCCAACGAGCCGTGGCGGTGGAGCCATGCGCAGGGACGCTCGGGCATGCCAGAAGACGCACTCGCGTTGCTGACGAAATGGCGAAACGAGTACGGGGTGTACCGATCCCCGTTCTGGCACCTCGTTCGTGCCACGTGGCGGCTGCTACCGGAGGCTACTCGGGTCCGAGTGCGGCCGTATCTCCGGCTGCGAGGCCGCTTCCGTCGCCGGGCGTGACGGGTCGACCCTCGCGATCGCGACGACGCGATCGCGCTCTCTGTACTGGGCGTTGTGATGGGGCGCCGGCTCGAGCAGCTCTAGCTCGCGGAACCCGGCCGCCGAGACGATGAGCTCGAGCGCCCGCAGGTTCGGGATCAGGCTCAGGACAGCGGGCTTCGAGGCGATCGGGTTCGCGTCGCTGTCCCGCTCGACGCGGGCGGCGAAGCTCGCCTCTGCGGACAGTACGTTGCCCGACGACCCCCACCCGTGCTCGATCGGTCGTTCCTGCCGCGTCAGCTGGGTCTCGATCGCAACCACGGATCGACTCAGAGCGTGAGCTCGCCGCGCGGCGCCGACCGGATCCTCGACGTGGTAGATCAGACCGAGCAGGAGGACGACGTCGAAGGTACCGAGCGAGAGCGGATCGAGCTCGAAGATGTCGCCTTGTCGAAACGCCAGCCGGGTGGGATCGACGCCGAGGTGGTCGCGGACGAGCTCGGCCCGCCTGATGTTCTCGGGGCGAAGGTCGATGCCGAGCACCGCCTCGGCTCCCCATTCCAGCAGCTTGTGCGCGAAGAATCCCTCCGAGCAGGCCAGATCGAGCGCGAGCGCGTGCGGCCCTGCCGCCGCGAGCGCCGCGCGCAGGGGCGGCTCCAGCAGCTCGATCCGCGTCCGGTGCACACTGGGCAGCTCGTGGTGGAGCAGCGGGACGTCGACGCCCTCCCCGAGGTCCCAGTCGTACATCCACGCGGGCCCGCGCTCGAGCTCCGCGACGAGTGCCGGGCTGAGCTCCTTCAGCGCGGGCGACCTAAACGGGACTGCGCGTTCCGCAGGCGGCGGACGAAGCGGACGGCCCGACTCTCCTCGAGCGCCTGATAGGCGCGGTCGATGCTGGCCGCGCGGGCCTCGAGCTCGTCCGACTCCCGGTGAAGCTGCCGGATATTGTGCCGGAGCGCGGCGAGCTCCCGCGGCTCGGTCACTGCGTCGATGCGCTCCAGCTCCTCCCTGGTGAACGTCCCGGCCCGCTTGCGCATGAGGACGACCCCGTGGCCGTCGCCGGGGGCCTCGGTCACCACCCCTGCTTCTCTGAGCTCGGCGATCTCGAAGGCCCGCCCCCAGTGCTCCCGGATCCACCAGGGCGAGTGGAGGATCATCGGCCCGCCGAGGTTCCAGCTCTGGCCGTGCCGCAGGACGTTCATCCCGACGCGGCCCTCGACCCATGGCTCCTCCGCTATCCGCTGCGACATCCCCGAGCCGAGGAATGTGGCGAGCAGGTAGCCGCCGTCCTTCAGGAGGCGGTGCAGCTCGAGCAACCAGGCGCTCCACTCGTCGGCGAGGTGCGTGAAGACCGAGGTCGCGTAGACGAGGTCGAACGAGTCACCGGGAAGCTCGAGCGGCGGTGACTCGTGACTCCGGAGAACGTGGAGCGGCGGGGACAGATGCCGGTCGAGCCACTCGATGCTCTGCTCGTCGATGTCGCAGCCATAGAACTCGGCCACCTGGGCCTCCGGGAGAAACGCGCGCAGCACGCGACCGGCGCCGCAACCGAAGTCGAGGATCCGCTTGCCCTCGAACGACCAATCCGCAGGCAGGACGTCGAGGATGTACTGACGGAGCTGCCGGCCAAGGTCGTCGTAGCCGGCGAGCGGATCAGACGGATCGGGCGTCCCCACCCGCGCGGCAAGCGCCGGTGGAGGCAGGGGAACCGTGCGCGACGCGATCCTCTCGGTCAACGAGCCGCGACTCTACCGCCGAGACGTGCCAGTTGCGCCCTCGCCGCCCCGAGCGGGCCGCGCATCGCGAAGGAGAGGCGCAGTCGTTCAAACCGGTCCACGGCGGAGTGCAGCCGGGCCGGGCGGGGCCGGGAGATCGGCAGCGTGGGCGCTCGCAGAAGGCGGACGAGCGGCTCCACGACGCGCGGCCAGGCCAGCTCCGACCGGATCGCTTCCAGGTTCTCCTTCGCGCGCCGCCGCGCCTCCTCGTCGTCGATCAGCTCGCGGATCGCGTCGGTCCAGCCGGCGACGTCGCGGAAGCCGACCGCCCGCCCGAGTTGCCGCTCCGAGACGAGCTCACCCAGCGTGTCGCCGCCGGTCGTGACGGTGGGAAGCCCCGCCCAGAAGTAATCCAGCAGCCGCGCGCGGTAAGCCAAGCGAGTCTCGACCAGATCGAGGTAAGCGGCCACGCCGACATCGCTCTCGAGCAGGAACCCCGACCGCTGCTCGTACGGCACCCAGCTGTGGAAGAAGACGGTGCGCCCGAGCACGCCGAGCGAGCTCGACAGCTCGACCGCTTCGCGCGCCGCAACCGGCAGGTCGGGGTCGGCAGGGTCGACGCCGAGGAAGACGAGCTTCACTGCAGGGCGGCTGCGGGCCACCTCCAAGACAGCGCGGATGACGGTCAGCGGATCGGTCCAGTTGAGAATCCCACCGGCCCAGAGCAGGATGAAGTCTCCGTCGTCGATTCCCGGAACCACACCCTTGAGGACTCGTTCCCCCGCGACAGGTCGCTCCACGGGGAGCCCGAAATGCACGACGTCGATCAGGTCGCGGAAGGTCGGGTCGCGTCCAAAAGCGTCGATGTCGAGGCGGCCGAGCTTGGCGAGCACGCCGAGCCAGTAGTCGCGCTGGCGCTCGCTCGTGCACACGAACGCGTCCCCGGACGCGAGGGCGAGCTCCTGGGAGTACGCCTCGACACGTGCGAGCCGCAGCAAGAGGTCGTCGGTAGGCGCGGCCTCGAGGATCGCGAGAGCTTCGAGCCAGTTCGGCGTGTAGAGGTCGTAGACGACGCGCGTTCCGCCGCGGCGCAGGCGCCTCGCGAGGGCGTAGGGAAGCTTCTGCGCGACCACGGCGTCGAAGCCGCCAAGCTCGGAAAGGCTGGTCAGGACCGCGACCTCGAAATGGTCCTCTAGCGCGCGGGCGATCTGGTGCGTGCGAATGCTGGGACTCTTCATGCTCGCCGCGAGAGGCGCGTGAGCGTAGACGGCGACGCGGTTCATCGGCGGAGGCGGAGACGCGACGCGCGGCTCGCCACGAGCCCCACCGGGCCGCGGATCTCAAAAGCGGTCCGGCCACGGAGGACGAGATGCTCGATCGCGAGGGCCAAGGCTTCCGCGCCCGGGGATACACGCGCCCCCTCGCGCTCGACCAGACGCATGAGCGGCCGGGCGACATGAGACCAGGTAAACACCTCGCGAACGTCGTCGATCCGCTCACGAATCCGCGCGCGTTCTGCCTCGTCGTCGAGCATCGCCTCGATCGCACCGGCCCAGCCCTCGACGTCACCTGCGTCCAGCGCGCGGCCGAGCCCTCGCGACGCGACGAGGTCGCCCAGATCGTCGCCCCGGGTCGTGATCGTCGGCAGCCCCGCCCAGAGGTAGTCGAGGAGACGGGTGCGGAAGGCGTACCGCGTCTCGAGGGAGTCGAAATGCGCGGAAACGCCGACGTCCGCCTCGAGCAGGTAGCTGCCGCGCTCGTCGTACGGCACCCACCCTCCGCGAAAGAAGACGGCCCGTCCGACCAGGCCGAGCGACCGAGCGAGCTCGAACGCCTGCGACGCCATCGTCATGGTCGGCACCTCCGGGTGCTCGGAGCCCAGGAAGACCAGTCTCACGTCTCGCCGGCGCTCGGTGAGGACGGCAACCGCGCGAATGACCGTGAGGGGGTCGAGCCAGTTCCAAATCCCGCCGCCCCAGAGGAGGATCCGGTCGCGCTCGCCGATCCCGGGAATCACCCCCCGCAGAGCCGGGGCTCCGGCGCGCGGCTCCTCGCTCGGCAGGCCGAAGGGTACGACGTCGATCAGGCTGCGGAACGATGGGTCCCGGCGATAGGTCTCGAGATCGAGCCGCCCGAGCGACCCGAGCATTCCGAGCCAGAAATCGCGCTGGCGCTCGCTCGCGCAGACGAACGCATCGCCCGTCGCGAGGGCATAGCGCAGCTCGAGCATGGCCGCCTCGTGGAAGCGGACGCTCGAGGGATGCCCGAGCTCGGCGTCGAGCATCGCCAGCTGCTCCGAGAGCACGGGAACGTAAAGGTCGTAGACGACGCGGGTCGCGCTTCGGGCGAGCCGCCGCATGGCACCGAGCGGAAGCCTGCGTGCGATGACGACGTCGAACGCCTGAGCCACTCGAGCCAGGTCGCGACCTGCCCTGGGCTGTTCGAGCGACTCGACCCCGCGGAGACCGACCCCGGCCGCACCCGGCGCCATCAGCGTGACCCGGAACTCGCGGGCCAGCTCCTGGGCCAGATGGAAGGAGCGGATTCCCGGGCCCGACATCGTGGCGCCGACGGGCTCGGTCGAGAAGAGAAGGATCTTCGTCATCGTGAGTCCCGCGCGCGAGACGACGGGCTGCTGAGCCTATCGCCGGTAGGCTCGGCCCCCGATCATGCCTCGCTTGCTGCTCCTCACGCCGAGCGAGCTGACCCGCGACCCGCGCGCGCGGCGCGCGGCGCGGGCGGCGCGCGGGCTCGGCTTCGACGTCGTCGGCCTGAGCGGACGCGTCTCGGGCGAGGCCCCCGCGGCCCTCGACGGGGTGGCCGTCACGCGCGTCGGGCCCGAGGGGCGGACGAAGGCGCACCACGAGGAGGGTCGGCCGCCGCGTCGAAACACCGCCATGCGCGAGGTCCGGGGACTGGTGCGCCTGGCCCGCCTCGGCCTTCGGACGCTCGACCTGTGGCGCGGAGGACGCACCCTCGGCGGCGTCGACGTCGTGCACGCGAACGACCTCGACACGCTTCCCGCCGCGTGGCTCCTGGCACGGCGAAGCGGAGCGCGCCTCGTCTACGACGCGCACGAGCTCTACTCGGAGTTCGACCAGCATCCCGCGCGCGCCTACCGCGCGCTCGCGTTGGCGCTCGAAGGCGCGCTCGCGCGTCGCGCGGACGCCGTCGCGACGGTCAGCGAGCCGATCGCGCGCGAGCTCGTCGAACGGCTCGGACTCCGGTCGCGCCCGATCGTCGTCCTGAACGCGCCGGACCTGGACCCGCGCGAGCCGGTGCCCGGCGCTCGGGATGCACCGCTCCGCGTCGGCTACCACGGCTCGTTCGGCCCCGGGCGGCCGCTCGACGACCTGCTGCGCGCGACTGCGCTCGCGCCGAGCATCCACCTCACCCTGCGCGTCGTCCGCTTCGGCGTCGACGAGCTCCGCGCCGAGATCGTGCGCCGCGGGCTCGCTGAGCGCGTCGACGTGCTCCCGCCCGTCGCGCCGGACGGCCTCATGGACGCGCTGCGCGGGCTCGAGGTCGGGGTGATCTTCGACCGGCCACAGTCGCGGAACAGCGAGCTGTCGCTGCCGAATAAGCTCTTCGAGTACCTGATGGCGGGCTTGGCGGTGGTCGCACCGCGACTGCCGGGAAACGCCTCGATCGTCGAGGGCGAAGGCGTCGGCCGCGCGTTCGACGCCGGCAGCCCGGAGGCGCTCGGGCGCGTGCTCGAGGAGCTCGCCGCCGACCGCGACGCGCTGGTCGAACTGCGCCGCCGTGCGCACCGTCTCGCGGTCGAGCGCTACAACGCCGGCACGCAGTCGACCGCGCTCGCCGCCGCGTGGGGTGCCACAAGGTGAGCGCTCTGCGCGCGGCGATACGCTCCGCCGAGGCCGAGTGAAGCGGATCCTCGTCACCGGTGCCGGCGGCTCGGCCGCCGCGAACTTCGTCGCCTCGTTGAGGCTCGCAACGGAGCCGTTTTACGTCGTCGGTGTCGACGTGAGCCCCTACCATCTGGAACTCGCCGACGTCGACGTGCGCTACCTCGTACCTCGCGCGGATGCGCCGGACTACCTCGACAGGCTCAACGATCTGATCGCACGCGAAGGCATCGAACTTGTCCACGCGCAGCCTGACGCCGAGGTTGCGCTCTTCGCCCGCGAGCACGACCGGCTGCAGGCGCGCACGTTCCTTCCGGATGCGCGGACCGTCGAGCTGTGCCAGGACAAGGCGCGTTTCACGGAAGCGCTCGAGGCGGCAGGCCTGCCCACTCCCGACGCGCGCACCTTCGAGGACGAGCGCTCGCTCCGGCAAGCGACCGAGGAGATCCTCGACGTCCACGGGCGCGCTTGGTTGCGCGCGATCCGAGGAGCGGGCGCGCGTGCCGCCCTCCCGGTGACGACGCCGGCGCAGGCCGCCGCCTGGGCCGCCTACTGGATCGAGGTCCGGGGGTTGGAGCACGAGGATTTCATGGTCAGCCAGTTCCTCCCCGGGCGCGAGTACGCGTTCCAGAGCCTTTGGCGCGACGGCGAGCTGGTCACTTCGGCGGCGCGGGAGCGCGTGCAGTACCTGTTCGGGCATCTCGTCCCGAGCGGCCAGACCAGCACGCCGTCAGTCGCGCGAACGGTTCACCGCCAAGACGTAAACGAACTCTGCGAACGGGCGATCCGAGCGATCGATCCGACCGCATCGGGCGTCTTTTGCGTCGACCTCAAAGAGGACGCCGAGGAGCGACCGCTCATCACCGAGGTGAACTGCGGACGGTTCTTCACCACGAGCAACTTCCTCGCCGCCGCCGGCGCCAACATGCCGTACACCTACGTGAAGCTCGCCTACGGCGAGCCCATCGAGCCTCTCCCGCGAACCAACGCCGTCCCTCCGGACCTCTTCTGGGTCCGGATGGTCGACATGGGGTTCAAGCTCGTCCGCGACGGCGAATGGTCCGCGCGGCCGATCGGATGGGAGACCCGCAGGGGGGCCTAGCGGTAACGTCCTGCCGGTGCGAGTAGAGGCTGCAGCGCCCCGGGTCGCCCTCGGACCGATGGATCCGGCCGGCACCGCGGGCGCGTATGCCGCGGGTCTCCGCATGCTCGGCGCGGACGCCGAAGTCGTCACGTCATTCCCTCATCCGTTCGGCTTTCCCGCCGACCGCGTGCTCGGCCGCCGGGAGCGTCTCCGCTACGGCGCGACCGTGGCGCGACGGCGGGACGTGCTTCACCTCCAGTACGGCTACTCATGGCTGCCGGGGGAGCTCGACGCCCGCCTCGCCCGCCGCCTCGGGCGCACCGTCGTGATGAACTTCCATGGTGACGATTGCCGGCTCTACGGACTCGCGGCGGCCCTCTTCCCCGCGCAGGCGCCCGTCGGCGACGCCTCGGGCGACGCGGCCGTCCGGCGGCGCGTCCTGCGGCTCTCGCGCGTCGCGCATGCGGCGATCGTCAAGGACCTCGAGCTCGCCGCCTACGTCTACCCCGTGTTCGACCGCGTCTTCGTCGTCCCCTCGCCGGTCCGGCCGGAGTTGTTCGATGCGCCGCCGGCAACGCACCCCGAGACGCCGGTCGTCCTCCACGCCCCGTCCGACCGCCGCTACAAGGGCACCGACCTGGTTCAGGCCGCCGTGGCCGAGATCTCCCGCCGCACGCCCGTCGAACTCCGGCTCGTCGAGAACGTCGGCCACGAGCAGCTGCGGGCTGAGGTCGCGCGCGCGACGGTCGTCGTCGACCAGGTGAACGCGGCCTCGACCGGCGTGCTCGCGCTCGAGTCGATGGCGCTGGGCGTGCCGGTGCTCGCGGAGTACGACCCAGACCTGCTGGCGCCGTTCCAGCGGACCGCGCCGATCGTTCGCGTCACTCCGGCCACGCTCGCGGACGAGCTCGAGCGGCTGATCGGCGACCCCGAGCGGCAGCGCGCCCTCGCCGAGGCAGGACGTCGGTACGTGGAGGACGTCCACGCCCCGGAGCGCGTCGCCGCCGCTCTGCTGCGCGTGTACGAGCAGGCGCGCTCGGGTCCGCACGGGCTGTTCGAGGCGACGCCGGACACGCTGCGCCCCTTGCGCGGGACGCGCCCGGACACAGCAGCTTCCGCGGCGGTCGAGGAGGGCGTCGCTTGACCGCTCGGGTCGCAGTCGTCGGCGCGGGGCAGATGGGCCGCTTCCACGCCCGCGTCGCCGGCGAGTCGGAGCAGACGGAGCTCGCCGCGATCGTGGATCCCGATCCGGCCGGCAAGCGGCTCGCGCGCACCTACGGCGCGCGCTGGCTCAGCAGCCTGGACGAGTTGCTCGCCGAGCCGCCCGACCTCGCGATCCTGAGCTCGCCCACGTCGAGCCACAGCGAGCTCGGGCTCCGGCTGCTCGGTGCCGGGATCCCGGTCCTGGTCGAGAAGCCGCTCGCGCCGACGATCGAGGAGGCGGAGGAGCTCGTGGCCGCCGCGCACCGCGGCGGCGTCCCGCTCGCCGTCGGACACGTTGAGCGGTTCAACCCGGCGGTGCGGGCACTCGAGGCGAAGCTCGCCGAGGGTGCGCTGGGGCGGATCTTCCAGATCCACTCGCGGCGGCTGTCCCCGTTCCCGATCCGCGTCGGCGACGCGGGCGTGGCGATGGATCTGGCGACGCACGACCTGGACGTGATGACGCTGCTCGCGGGAAACGCGGTCCGGATCGCCGCGGAGACCGAGCAGAAGGCCCACCGCACACACGAGGACCTGCTCGCGGCGCTGATCCGGTTCGACTCCGGGATCGTCGGCGTCCTCGAGGTCAACTGGCTGACGCCGGACAAGGTCCGCCAGCTAACCGTGACCGGCGAGCGCGGGATGTTCGTCGTCGACTACCTCAACCAGCACCTGACGCTGTACGAGAATGCCCACGCGACGGAGGCGTGGGACACGATCGCGATCTTCGAAGGCGTGACCGAGGGAAACGTGACGCGCTTCGCGCTTCAGCGGGTCGAGCCGCTCAGCGCCCAGCTCGAGTCCTTCGTCGCCGCGGTACGGGGCGACGGGCCGCTCGTTGTCTCCGGCGAGGATGGGGTGCGGGCGGTCCGACTCGCCCTCGCAGCGGTCGAGGCAGGCGCGACCGGCCGGACCGTGTTGCTCTAGGAGGGTTTGGCGGAACGTCGCCGGCGCCCCGCGACGCCGACGCCCCAGAGGCGGTCGCCGAACAGCTCGCGGTAGGCCTTCGGCGACTGGACGCCGGCGATCTCGAAGCCCTCGCGCTCGAACCACTCGAGTACCTCGTTCCAGCGGTGTCGCCAGGCGAACCGCGGCGAGAGCATGTCGCGGAGGTAGTGCTCGGTGTTCTCGCGCCCCCAGCGCTCCGGGTGCTGCACGCGCGGCCGCAGCAGCGGGTGCGCGGCGCGCGACGCCAGCTCGAAGAAGGCGGCGCGCACCGCTTCGGGCGCCCGCGCGAGCGCCGGCCGGAGTCCCTGCTCGGCGACGTACATCGCGCGCGTGACGACGGCGCGACGCCCGTCGAGCCCGAGGCGATCTTCCTGGCCGTAGACCCAGACGAAGAGGTAGCCGCCCTCGGCGACGAAGGCGGCCACCGCACCGAACGCGGCCTCGGTCGAGTAGGTGTGGTGGAGGACGCCCTGGCTGTAGACGAGGTCGAACGAGGCGCGCCTGAACGGCAGCGCGAAGACCGAGGCGACGGCGAAGTCGGTCCCGTCGGGCGCCTCGCGCGGAGCTCTGCTCGCCAGCAGGCTCAGGTTCAGGTCGATCCCCACGACCTCGTCCGCGCCCGTGACTTTCCGGAGCGCGAGCGTCTCCGCGCCGAGCCCGCAGCCGACGTCGAGGACGCGCGACACCTCGGGCCGCTCGCCGAGGAAGGCGAGCCACACCCTCTGGTTGAGCGCCTCGAGATCCTCCGCCGAGTAGGTGAACGAGAGCTTGCTCTCGACTGTCGCGTCCCACTCCTCGCTGAACGTCTGCTGCACCGACTCCTCCCCCGGCCGCGGCTCGCCGCGCGGCGGCGTGTAGCCCTCGAGCTCGGCTCCCCGAGCAGCGACGAACTGCTCATGCACCGCCGTCCGGAAGGCGAGCAAGACCGGTACCGCCGAGGCGACGGGGTACCACGTGCTACACCCGTCGCAGAGCAGTACGCCCTCGCGGACGCGGCCGCCCTCCTCGTCGAACGCCCGCAGCTCCAGCGGGCTCGAGCAGGACGGGCAGACGAGACGATGCGCGAACTGCGGACGCACGGGCCGCTACGCGCACCCTGAGCGCTCGAGCTCGGCGCGGACGTCCCCGATCAGGCGCTCGCACGCCGCCGCGATCTGCTCGTACGTCCG
>JBDTZN010000060.1:0-12071 GCA_040005095.1 Thermoleophilia bacterium
TAGCTACTCGGCCTTCTGGGACATGAGCGCCAGGAGAGCGACGGCTCCGGCTGCCGCGGCGAGTCCAAACGCGTCCCAGGTGACGCTGCCGCCGAGCGGGACGGATGTCGCTGCCAGCAGAATCGCGGCCACCGCTGCCGAGCCGAACGTCGTCGCCAGGACGGACAGCGCTCGACGCCGGTGCAGGCCGGCCTCGTCTCCGACCGGCGTCCGCCGCTCGAGCGACCAGTACGCGAGCTCGGCCACGAGAACGAGCACACCTCCGACGATCGGCGCCCGCCCGTCGATCGCGTGCTGCCCGTGGAGCGACACCGCGTAGCAGGCGCCCAGCGCGACCACCGCCCACGGAAGCGGGGCGGGCCAGCCCGAGACAAGGGCAAACGCCAGAGCAACGAGGCCGGGCGCGGCCGCGATTGCGGCGACGGCGAAAACGATCTGCGAGTCGATCCCGAGCAGGGTCCAGGCTGCCAGCAATCCGCCGCCGAAGAACGAGAGCGCCGCGGTTATTACACGCGAACGTGACCGGCGTGACGTCTGAATGCTCCCACCTCCTCCAGCGCGACCGCGAGCGGGTCACCGTCCCGCCACTCGACCACGGGAACCCCGAGCCGCTGGTATCGAGACCGAAGCGTCTCCCGCCGCAGCTGCCACAGGCGATGGGCGAGCGCCTCCGCCTGGCCCTCCGCGGCGGCGACGAAGGGAAGCGGTGAGACCTCGATCACAGCAAGATCGAATCCGCGCGCGCGCAGGTCGAGCAGCGTCGCCACGGCGCGCTCGTCGAGGAGCGGCGTCAAGGCGAGGATCAGCGCCTGCGGCGGCAGCGTCCCGACTGGGATCACGTCGGCGTCCTTCCACGCGTAGCTGAAGACGATCTCGGTGCCGATCACGGAGTCGAGGATGCGGTAGCGCTGCACGAGGCCTGTCGCCGGCAGGAGCCAGCTCAGGACGCCGCCGAAGCTGACGAGACCGACCCGGTCCTTGCGCTGGAGATACAGCGCTGCGAGGGACGCGGCCGCGCGTACCGCGAGCTCTAGAGTCCCGCGCTGGCCCTCGCGCGCCTCCGTAAACGAGTCGAGGAAGACGATCACGTCGGTGTTCCGCTCCGGATGGCGTTCGTTGACGAAGAGCTCGCCGCGGCGGGCGCTGACGCGCCAGTTGATGCGGCGCACCCGGTCTCCCGCCGCAAAGGGGCGGAGGTCGGCGAACTCGATTCCCTCCCCCTTGCCGCGTGAGACCTGGTTCCCCGCGTAGACCTGCGTGTCGAGCGGGGGCAGGACGCGCCGGATCTCCTCGGGCCGCGGATAGACCCGGAGCGGGAGCGCCTCGCTGAGTTGCAGCTCGTGCACGAACAGGCCGAACCGGTCACGGATTCGCAGGTGCACCTCGCCGAGGGCGTAGCCGCCCCAGCGCCGGCAGCGCAGACGCAGCTCGCGCGTCGTCTCGGTCGTGCCGAGTCGAAGCGCAAACGGATTGGCGCCGTCGACCGGCTCGAGTGTGCGCGGAAGGCGGACGAAGGCCTCGACGCGCTCCAGCGGCTCGGCGGCGCGAAGCGTCACCGTGAGTGCGACCTCGTCGTCCTCGAGCACCCGCTCGCGGTCGAGCGCGACCCGTGCGCGCACCTCGGGTCGGCGGGAGCAAGCCAGGCCGACGGCCAGGAAGAGCGCGAATGGTGAGGAGACCGCGACGAGCTCGGGCCGCCGAAGCGCAATCGCGGCGATCAGCCCGAGCGCGGCGAGGCCGGCGTACGCGCCGAGCTTGGGCGAGACGGTTCGCGTCACGCGCTGGCGCGGACGACGTCTTCGGCCGGCGGCGTGGGCACCGTCGCGAGCGCCTCGCGGACGATCTGGTCGCCGCTGATCCGCTGCACCCAGAGCTCCGGCCGCAGGGTGAGCCGGTGGGCGAGTGCCGGAACCGCAACCGCCTTCACGTCCTCAGGCGTCACGTAGTCCCGCCCGTCGAGCGCCGCCTTCCCGCGCGCGAGCTTGAGCAGCGCCAACGTGCCGCGCGGGCTCGCGCCGACTTGGAGGCGCTGGCTGGCGCGCGTCGCCGCGACGATGTCGACCATGTAGAGCCCGATCGGCTCGGAGACGTGCACCTGCTCGAGCGAGCGCTGCATCTCGAGGACCGCAGGCCCGTCGACGACCGTGTCCAGCTCGATCTCGTCCTCCTGACGCTCGAGCCGGCGCTCGAGGACCTGCCACTCGTCCTCGCGGGAGGGGTAGCCGATCCCGATCCGGGCGATGAAGCGGTCGAGCTGCGCCTCCGGCAGCGGATACGTGCCCTCGTACTCGATCGGGTTCTGCGTCGCCAGGACGATGAACGGGCGCTCGAGCGGGTTGGTTCGGCCCTCGATCGTGACCTGGTGTTCCTGCATCGCCTCGAGCAGCGCCGCCTGGGTCTTCGGTGGGGCGCGGTTGATCTCGTCGGCGAGGAGGAGGTTCGCGAAGATCGGCCCGGGACGGAACTCGAAGTCGGACGTGCGCTGGTTGTAGATCGACGAGCCGGTCACGTCTCCGGGCATCAAGTCCGGCGTGAACTGGATCCGCGAGAACCTCATGCTTGTGACCTGCGCGAACGAGCGCGCGATGAGCGTCTTCGCGAGGCCGGGATAGTCCTCGATCAGGACGTGGCCGTCGGCGAGGATCCCGAGCAGGATCAGCTCGAGCGGCTCGCGCTTTCCGACCACCGCGCGCTCGACCTCGGCGAGGATCCGGTCGCAGCGTGCGCGCGTCTCGTCGAGGGCCGTCATGCCTGGATCCTCTCAAGCGCGGCGACGACCCGTTCGAGCTCATCCAGCCGGATCCCCGCCGCGTCGGGGTTCCAGTGCTCCGTGCGGTCGGGGCGAAGGAGCTCCCAGCCGTCCTCGCCGAGCGCGGCCAGGACGTCGGCGTTCCCGCTGTCGAGCTCGACGCCACGGCGGTCGCGCAGGCGTTGCCCGGCGATCTCGCGCAGCGTCGGCCTGAGGCGGCGATGGAGGAAGAACTGCCCGGTCATGCCGAGGTAGACCTCGCGCTCGAGCCGCGCGAGCTCGGGCGGACGCTCGGGCGGCGGGGACGCGGAGCGAAGCGCTCGCTCGAACGACGAGGGCTCGTTGTCGAGTGCCGGGACGCGCGTTGCGGCAACGAGCTGCAGCAGGATCAGTCCGCCGCAGGCGAGCAGCCACGCTTGGACGATCACTCCATGGCGGAAGGGGAGCGCCTGGAGCGCCACGACGAGGCCGACGATCGCGACCACCGCAAGCGCCGAGGACTTCACGGCGACGCGCCTCATGCCGGGGCCGGCGCCTGCTCGGCGGCGACCGCGACCGGGTCGCGGAGCTCGTCTCGCACCGACTCGAGCGCTTCGATTGCGCGGGACTTGTCCTCGCCGCCGAGCGCGTGGACAGAGAATTTCGCCCGCTCGAAGAGCTCGGTCAGAGCCTCGACCGGATGACGGCTGACCCGTAGCTCCAGCAGCACACGCGCGAGGTACTCAAACGGCGCTTCCGCCGGTTCGCGGGCGCGACCGAATCCGGCCAGCAGCTTCTCCATGCGGGCATAGGCCGCGATGATCGCCTTGCGCGGGTCGCGCTCAGCTCGGATGTCGTCGAGCGCGTCGTCCATCACCTGGGCGAGCGCTTCCTCGATCGTTCTCGCCTGGAGCGCCTCGAGCGCGCGCCGTCGCATGACACTCGCGGCGAAGACAGCGAGCGCGACCAGCGCGACCAGCACCGTCGCGATCAGCGGCGCCCAGCGGAACTCGATCTGGCGTACCTGTGAGGTGTGCGGACCGGTGAGCCTCCCGGGCCCGCCTCCCGGCTTCCTGGCCGGCGGGTTGAACGCAAAGCGCTCGCGCAGCCGCTGCAACGGCGCGTGGAAGATCAGCGCCAGGACGAAGAAGCCCAGCAGGAAGATGATGAGCCGCAGCCCCCTGAACTCCCAGGCCTTCCGCTCCTTGCGCTTCACCTGTCGCTCGCGCAGGAACAGGTAGAGCAAGAGGAGGCCGAAGAGCCCCCAGGCGATCATCAGGCTCGAGAAGAGATAGTCGTAGAAGGACTTGCCAGGCCCGTGTCCGTGCGCTCCCGCGCCGCTCCGTCTACCGGCGCTGACGAGGGCGACGACGGCCAGCAGGGCGGCGATCAGGACCGGTGCGAGCCAGCGGCGTGGGAGCGCCTGCCTTGCGTCCTCTCCCGAAGAGCCATCCACCCGATTGGTTAGACGTGGAGGGATGGAGGCAGTTTGCCTGCGGTGAAAACTTGGAGGGCGTGAGCGCGGTGCTAGACCGAGCTCACGCCCCCTCTTCGGGCTTCCCCTTCGCCTCGAGGGGCTTCCCGAGCTGCTTCGCCCACCAGTCGGCATCGCCGCCGCCCACGGCTTCTACCTTCGCCTGCAGTTGCCCGACGTAGGCGGCGAGATCTGCTTCCTTCCGTCCCAGCTTGTTCTCCAGGTCCGCGACGAGCTTCTCGCGGCGCTCGAGCTTGTCGTCTCGAATCTCGTGGTCTGCCTCGAGGGTTGCCTCGCGGATGTCCAGCTGGCCTTCGCGCTCCTCGAGCTCCTTGAGCCGCCCTGTGGCCTGTGTCTCCATCTTGGCGAGCCGCTGCTCGAGGCGGTCCAGGCGCTGCTTGCGCGAGTCGATGCTGCCCGCGGTGCTGTCCAGCGCCGCCTCGCGGGTCGCGAGCTCGCGCTCCCGCTCTTCGAGCGCTTCGGCCTTGATCTCGAGCTCGTGCCCGCGGGCGGCGTCGGCGCTGTCGCGCTGGACGGTCGCCTTGAGACGGTTGAGCTCGGCCTCCTTGGCCATGAGCTCGGTCTCCTTGCCGGAGATCTGCGCCTCGCGCTGCTCGAGCTCTTGCAGGCGCGCCATGGACTCCTGCTCGACCTTGCCGCTGCCCGCGCGGACGCGTTCCAGCTGCTCGGCCTCGGCGCGGACACGCTCCTGCTCGGCCTTCAGCCGGTCGAGCTCGCGCTCAAGCTTGGTCTCGCGGTCGCCGAGCTTGTCCTCGCCGCTCGAGATCTGGTCCTGCAGCTTCGCAAGGTCGCGCTCGCGGGCGGAGAAGCGCTTCTCCTGCTCCGCGGCGGCCCGCTCGCGGTCGCGGGCGGCGCTCTCGCGGTCGGCAAGGGCGCGCTCGCGGCTCTCGAGCCGGTCGGCGGCCTCACGCTCGCGCTCGGCAAGCTGCGCTTCACCCTTGCCGAGCTTCTTCTCGCGCTCGGCGATCGAGGCGGCCTGCTTCGACACCTCCGCGGAGGCCTTCCCGCGCTCGCGCTCGGTGTCGGTCAACTCGCGGAGCTTCGTCTCGGTCTGCTGCTCGCGCTCCTCGAGTCGCGCCTGCCTGGTCGTCAACTCGGACTTGACCGCAGCGAACCGGCGCTCCTCAGCCTCGAGCGTCTCGAACTTCTTCGCAATCGTGCGCTCGCGCTCGACGAACGCCTGCTCGCTTGCGCTCGCCCTGGCGATCCGTCCTTCGAGCTCGGCCTCCCGTAGTGCAAAGTCGCGATCGGCGTTCAGGCCGCGCTCGTACGCCTCGACCTGCTCCTCGAGGGTGGTGCGCAGGTCCTGCTCGCGTGCGAGAGCGGCGGTGAGCTCGGCGCGGAGCGCGTCCAGATTCGCGTCGTAGCTGAGATCGAGCGGCGGCGGGGGAGGAGCGACCTCGAGCCTAGGCCGAGCGGGTGCCGCTGCCGGGGCATCCGCGATCGGCGGCGGGCCCGGGGTCGCCGAAGCCGCCTCTGCGGCGGCCTCCTTCTTCCCGCGCTTTTCTTCGAGCTGGGCCCGCAGGCCTGTGCCGAAGCCCTTCTCGCGCTCGCCTGTCTCCTTGGGCGCCGGCTTTGCCATCTAGTGGCCGCTGAACAGGGCGGTCAGGTTGAGGAGGGCAGGACCAAGGATGACCAGGAACATCGACGGGAAGATGAAGATCACCGTCGGGAACAGCATCTTGACGGGTGCCTTCATCGCCCGCTCCTCGGCGGCGGCCTGGCGGCGCAGGCGCGTGTCGGCTGCCTGCACTCGGAGAATCCGCCCGAGCGAAATGCCGAGCTGGTCCGCCTGGATGATCGCGCGGACGAACGCGGCGAGCTCCGGCGCGTCGACCCGCTGGGACATCTTCTTGAGCGCCTCCGCTCGGCTCTCGCCGATGCGCATCTCGCCGAGAGCGAGGCCGAACTCCTCGGTCAGGGCGCCGGGAAGATGCTCGGTCAGCTTGGCGATCGCGCCGTCGAAGCCGAGTCCGGCCTCGACGCTCACGGCGAGCAGGTCGAGCGCGTCCGGCAGCTCTGAGCGGACTCGCTCGCGCCGGCTGCGCGCGCGGGAGCCGATCACGAAGTCGGGGATCATGAATCCGCCGGCGCCGCAGGCGAGCCCGAACAGGAACGCCCCGCCGAACCCGGCGGCCGCGCCGCCGAACAGGAACCCGAGCAGCAGGCCGGCGCCTGCGAGAAAGCCCTTCGTGGCCAGGAAGCCGGTGGGCGTCATCGTGCGGCCCATCCCGGCTGCGAGCAGCTTCAGGCCGATCGCTTCGGTCGAGGTCTTCGGGCTGATCCGCAGCACAAGGCGGGCAAGCGCCTGAGCGGCCGGCTGCAGGACACGCTCCTTGAACGGCGTGCGCTGGCGGCCGGAGAGCAGCCGGACGCGGCCGTAGGTGGCGGCCCGGCGAGCCGACTGGAAGCGCTCCCTGGACGGAGCCGTGATGACCTCGCCGATCAGCAAGACGGCTCCGGCGAGGCAAGCGAGTGCGAGGAAGAGAAGCAGCGACATCGGCATCAACCTTTGAAGGAGACGATCTTTTTGAGGATCAGCGACCCGAACGCCATCAGGACGAGCATCATCCCGATCAGGAAGTGCCCCTTGGCCGTGTGGTAGAGCGGGTCCATGTACATGCGGTTCATCAGGGTGATCGCGCCCGCGATGAAGAACGGCAGGCCGATCAGGACGTAGGCGGACATGCGGCCCATCGCGGTCAGCGAGCGGATCTTCCTGGTGAACTGCTGCCGCTGGCGAACCGTGTCGGCCACCATGTCGAACAGACCGGCGAGGCTACCGCCGACCTGGCGCTGAATCGTGACGGCGGTGATCGCGAACTCGAAGTTCTTCGAGCCGACGCGCTCCGACATCTCGAGCAGGGCGTCCTCCATCGGCCGGCCGAGCTGGGTGTCGGTCAGGACGCGCCTGAACTCGCCGGCGGCCGGATCCTGGCCCTCGTCGACGAGCGTCTGGATGCCCTGCCGGAAGCTGTGGCCGGCCTTGAGCGACGCCGCGACAGTGATCAGGAGGTCGGGCAGCTGGTTCTCGAACGCCTTCAGGCGGCTCTTCGCCTTGAAGGAGACGAACCCGTACGGCAGGAACGCGCCGACGAGCATCATGATCAGGATGGCCCAACTGGGGAACCTGCCGAGGGCCCCGACAAGCCCGCCGGCGACTCCGGAGCCGACCATGATGTAGAAGAGCTCGACCGTGCGGAGCCGGATGTCGGCGCGCTCCAGCAGCTTCTGCGCCGAGCGCCAGTGCTTGAGGTTGCCGAGCGCCCGCTCCGTCGCGTGGAACAGGCCCGCCGCGGCCGCGAGGCGCTCGCGCTTCCGCGCCTCATTCACGCGGTGGGACGAGGCCGAGACGTGTGGCTCGAGGCGCTCGCGCAGCCATGCGCGACGCGATCCTGCGATCAGGAGCACGCCCGCGAGCAGCACGAGGCCGCCGACGGCGAGCATGATCGCGAGCGTCCCGCCGATTCCGCCGGCGGAGACCGGCACGAGCGCCGAGCCGGCGCCCTGCGAGCTGCTCGAGCCGGGAACGTTCAGGTTGGCCGTTGCCGAGCCGAGGCCGGGGAACGACGCCTGGAGCTCGACGTTCTGTCCCGGCCGTGCGGCCGTGACGTACGTGACCCGCCACGTCCGGGCGAGGTCTGCGGCGATGGAGCCGTAGATCCGACGGAGCGTGTGGGAGGAGGCCGCGCTGTAGTACGCGCCGCCCGTCTCCCGCGCGATGCGCTGGAGCGGCTCGACGGTGAAGTCCGGCCCGGCGATCGCGATCGGATACACCGCGACTCCGGCGCTGCGCGCCGCCTTGATCGCCTTGTCCAGCGAGGCCTTGCTCGAGACGTCCTTGCCGTCGGTGAGCACGATCAGCACTCGCCCGGCCGATTCCTCGGCGGCGAGCGTCTGCGAGCCGAGGACGATCGCGTCGTAGAGCGCGGTTCCCGACTTGGGATCGACGTTCATCGTCCGAAGCGCGTCGTCCGCGTCGATCGTCGCCGAGGAGAACTGCGTCAGCCTCACGGGATGCGAGCCGAACGCGATCACCTCGATGCGGTCGGCCGGCGGCTTCGCCGCCACGAACGATCGTGCGCCGTTGGCGGCGTCGACGAGCGACTGACCGGCCATCGAGCGCGACCAGTCCACCGCGAGCACGACGCTCTTCGAGCGCCCGAGCGCGGCGGCCTGGAACCCGGCGACGTCGCGGCCACCCTCCTTGACCTTCGGCGGCCTCGACGAGGGAGCGGGCGTGACGACCGACAGCCTGACGGTCGGGTAGTTGCTCGCATCCACACCGTGGATCTGGACGCCACCGGACTGGGCGTGACCGCTCGCCGCGAGCGCGGCGAGACTGGCCACCATTCCGGCGGCGAAGAGCGCCAAGCGGGTGCGGTGATTCACGAGAACGTCCCCCCGTAGCTCGGCGCGTTGAAGCCCGCCCGGGCCTCGTCGCCTTCGGCGGCGAAGAACGTGGGGGGCAGGACGACGCCGTTCGCCGCCATCTTCTCGAGGAAGTGCGGCTTGAGGCCGGTGCAGGTGAGGGGCGCGAGCAAATGCGTACTGCGCCCGGTACCCGCGTGGCCCTCCTCGTCTGGCGGCTTCGCGATGAAAACGTCCTGCAGCGTGATCACGTCGGACTCCATCCGGAGAACCTCGGTGATGTGCGTCACGCGGCGGGAGCCGTCGACGAGGCGCTGGATCTGGACGAGCAGGTCGAACGCGCTCGCGATCTGCTCACGGATCGCGCGGTGTGGAAGCTCCACGCCGGCGGTCATGACGAGCGTCTCGAGACGCGAGAGAGCATCGCGCGGGGAGTTCGCGTGGATCGTCGTGAGCGAGCCCTCGTGGCCCGTGTTCATCGCCTGGAGCATGTCCAGGGTCTCGGGGCCTCTGACCTCGCCGACGATGATCCGGTCGGGGCGCATACGCAGCGAGTTCCGGACGAGCTCGCGGATGCGAACCTCGCCCTGGCCCTCGATGTTCGGCGGGCGGGACTCGAGCGTGATCACGTGCTCCTGCTGGAGCTGGAGCTCGGCCGCGTCCTCGATCGTCAGGATCCGCTCGTCGTGCGGGATGAACGCGGACACGGCGTTCAGCATCGTCGTCTTACCGGTGCCGGTACCGCCCGAGATGAGGATGTTCAGCTTCCCCTTCACGCTGGCGGAAAGGAACTGCGCCGCCTTCGCGGAGATCGAGTTGAACGTGATCAGGTCGTTCATCGTGTACGGGTCACGCGAGAACTTCCGGATCGTCAGCGTCGGGCCCTTGAGCGCCAGCGGCGGGATGATCGCGTTGACACGGCTGCCGTCCGGCAGACGGGCGTCGACCATCGGCGAGGACTCGTCGATGCGGCGGCCGACCTGCGAGACGATCTTGTCGATGATGCGCAACAGGTGCGCGTTGTCGACGAACGAGACGGGCGTGCGCTCGATCTTGCCCTCCCGCTCGATGTAGATCTGATCCGCGGCGTTGACCATCACCTCGGTGACGGAGTCGTCGCGGAGCAGCGGCTCGAGCGGTCCGTAGCCGAGGATGTCGTCGCTGATGTCGCGGACGAGCTGACGCCGCTCTTCGCGGGTCAGAGGCGTCCGGTCGAGTGCGAGCTGCTCGGTGACCGCGCGAAGCACCCGGTCCGCCAGATCCTCGGTGGTTTCGCGCTTGAAGAGCTCCGGGCCGAGACGCGCGATGCACTCGTGGTGGATCCGCGTCTTCAGCTCGGCATACGGGTCGCCGCCCTGCGCGGCCGCGGCGCTCTCGCCCCCGGGCTTTCCAGCCGGGTGCTCGAGCGTCGAGGCCGTGGTGCCGGCGCCGTTCGTCCGGTTGATTCGGTCGTGAAGGCCCATGGCTAGGCCTTCGCGAGGAAGCGGCGCTTTTTGCCGGCGTCCTCCTGTTGGGGGGTCGCGATGATCTTCGCCATCTCGCGGACGGCCTTCGAGAAGTCGGCGCCCGCCTCGGCGAGCACGCACGGGTTCCCGCGGTTGACCGCGAGCGGAACCGCGCGGTCGGACGGGACCTGGAACCGGACGCGCTGCTCGAGCGCGCTCTCGACTTCCTTCTGCTTCATCCCGACCTTGGTGTTAGCGCGGTTCAGGACGACCTGAACCTTGTTCGTCGGGAAGGAGAGCAGCTCGAGCGTCTGCAGGCTCAGCCGGACGTTCTTCACCGTCGGCACGTCGAGCGAGCAGACCAGGAGCAGGTCGTCGGTCTGGTCGAGCGTCGCCAGCATCGGCCCGTGGAAGAACGGGGACGTGTCGACGACGATCATGTCGTAGGACTCGCGGGCCACCTCGAGCAGACGCCCGAGCTTGCCCTCGGTCACGAGCTCCGCGTCCTCGGGCCGAAGCGGCGCGGGGAGGATGTCGAGCCCGGCCGGATGGCGCGCGATGTAGCCCGCGAGCTTCTCCGAGTCGAGCTCTCCGGGAGCAACGACGAGGTCGTAGATCGTCTTGTCCGGCTCGAGGCCGAGCATGATCGCGGCGTCGCCGAACTGGAGGTCGAGGTCGAGGAGCAGCGTGCGCTTCCCCTCGAACTTCGCGAGGGCCGAGGCCAGGTTCGTCGTGATCACCGTCTTGCCCGTCCCGCCCTTCGGCGAGAACACGGTCACGATGCGGCCCTTCTTGCCGATCGCGGCAGCCTGTGCGCGGCGGCCGGAGTGGCTCGCCTTGCGGACTGCGAAGACGACGTTCTCCGTCAGCTGCGGGAGCAGCAGGACGTCGGCGATGTCGGCCTCGAGAGCCTGATCGAGCAGCTCGGAGGCTTCACCGGCTGCCAGGATGATCAGCGGTGCCCGCGTGTGCTCGCGGATCCCGGCGATCTCGTCGTACGGCAGCGCGGCTGCGTTCGTCGCGTGCAGGATGACGTTGAGATGCCCGCCGGCGAGGGCGCCCGCGGCATCGCGGACCTCCTCGGCCGTCCCGACCAGTTCGAGGTCGGGATGGGAGGCGAGTGCCTCGCACAGCTGCGCGGAGCCCTCGCAAGCGCCCGTCACGAAGATGCGGGTCGCCTCGGAACCGTTGTTCTCGTGGCTCATCGTTACCGCCTCCTTCCGAGGACGAGCTCGTCGATCTGGTTCGGGTGCAGGCCGTCTCCGAGGACGGAGCCCACGGTCTCGACGCTCTCCGGACTGTCGGCGGCGTCGATTACTGGGCGGAGCTGCAGCGACCAGTCGCCGTTCTTCATGACGAAGAAGAGCTTCTGGGCCTGGCTGTCGGTGACCCGCAACAGCGCGGCGAAGCCACCGCTCGGGCCGTTTAGCTTGCTTTCAGTTCCAGGCGCGCTGGGTGCCTTCAGCACCTCGAGGTCACGCAGGACGACGCGCGTAGCGACGAGCTCGTCCTGGCTCGCCGACGAGTTCGTCGCGCGGAAGTTCACGAACTTGTACTTGATGCTCGCGACCAGATCGACGTGGTCATGGGCCTGGAGCGTCCCGGCCAGGAGCTGGTTCGGGTCGCCCTCGATCTGGAACGCGCGCATGTTGCCCTTCAGCTCGGCGCGAACGCCGGCCTGGGAAACGGGGTTGAACCGCCGGCTGGAGACCTGCTCGCCGGCGTAGACCCACTGGGTCGAGAGCTTGCCGGCGATCTCCGAGGGGGTGGAGATGGCGCCCGGGACGACCGTGCCCTGCAGCACCTGCTGCGTGGTGAGGAAGTTCCCGGACATGACGTCGGCCGCCGACGTTCCCGGCGGAATGTCCTTCTTCGCCACGTACACCGAGACGTGCTCCTCGGAGTGCTTGACGTTGTTCTTGTAACTGGTGACATAGAAGCCGGTGAGCAGGGCGGCGATAACCGCGAGCACCACTGCAACGGCGATGTTCCTTGCTCGGTAGGTCATGAGGCGATGTCCTTTGCTGTGGTG
>JBDTZN010000166.1:0-3514 GCA_040005095.1 Thermoleophilia bacterium
ATCTTCACGCGCGACGTGAACCAGGCCTTCCGCGCGATGCGCGATCTCCAGACGGGGATCACGTACATCAACGCAGGCACGACCGGGGCGGAGGTGCACCTCCCCTTCGGCGGTACGAAGGCCACGGGCAACGGGCACCGCGAGGCCGGCCAGGCAGCGCTGGACGTCTTCACCGAGTGGAAGTCGATCTACGTCGACTACTCCGGCAAGCTCCAGCGCGCGCAGATCGACAACGTCGAGTCCTAAGGCCGAGCCGTGCTCACGCTTAGCGGGTCGGTAAGGGAGCGCAGACGGGCACGTGGCGGAGCCACGCGCCCTGACAACGGCGCCGCCGAGTCGGCGCCTTAGCCATCGTCGTCTATCGCATCCCGTACTCCACGAACGTGGAGCGCGTCGCCCTCGCAGCGGGCCACAAGGACATCCCGCTCGCGTGGATCGACGTGGACCGTGACGACCGGTCGGCCGTCGTCGCAGCGAGCGGGCAGGAGAATGTGCCGGTGCTCGAGCACGAGGGCACCGTCGTCGTCGACTCGACCGAGATCATGCGCTATCTCGAAGCGCTCAGGCCCGACCCGCCGCTCTGGCCTGCGGACACGGCCGCTCGCGCGGAGCTCGACGTCTTCCTGGACTGGTTCAACCGGCTGTGGAAGGCGTGGCCGAACCAGATCGAGGCAGAGCTCGTCGACTACGAGGAGGCCGACGACGAGCGCATCGCGCCGCTGTCTGCGGAGCTCAGCGCCGCGCTCGACGTGTTCGAACGGCTGCTCGACGGGCGCCTCTACCTCTGGGGTGACTTTTCCGCCGCCGACTGCGCCGTCTTCCCGTTCTTGAAGTACGCGGCGATCCAGCCCGAGGCGGACGACGACCATCTCTTTCACCAGATCCTGACGGAGCACCAGCCGCTCGGCGACGACCATCCGCGTCTGCGGGCGTGGATCGAGCGCGTGGACGCGCTTCCGCGCGCTTAGGCCCCTAGATGTTGGCGACGATGTGGAAGAGCTCGACTTCGAGGCCGTTTGACGTCGCCCAGGCGACCTTCGCGATCCCGTCCTTCGTCTCCTCGAAGCGCAGCATCAGCGTTCCCATCAGCTCGTCGACGACGTCGAGCTGCTCGAGGCGGAACCGCAGGGACGACGTCTGCTCGCCGGCGACGAAGAGCAGCCGGCCCTCGACGTTGTTGCGGCGTCCGAAGTCGTGACCCTCGTGGAGCGTCCACTCCCAGGTAGGTCGCGGGGCCGCCCAGTCCTCGATTTCGGCGACGAAGACCGTCAGCTCGTCGTCGACCTCGATTTGGACGGGCGTATCCGCTCGTTCTTCCGGCGTAGGGCGGGGCTGAACCTCGATCGTGGCCACGGTCGTGGCCTTTCCGCCCTCTAGCGCGGGCAAACGTGATCGATCTTTGCCCCCTTGTGCCAAGAGTCACCAGATTGCTTTCCCTAGGCTGAGCGGGTAGACCTAAAAAGTCAACCAAGGAGGGCCTGTGAAGATGGCTCGTAAGACCCTCCTGCGGCGTATCACCTTCGTACTTCTCCTGGCGGTTCTGGCGGCCGCCACGGTGACCATGGTCGCTGGAGCGAACGTGGCGGTCTCGATCATCGCGATCGATCCGTTCACGAACTCGACGAGTCAGCACAAGACGATCGTGGAGCCCGACTCGTTCTCCTTCGGGAGCACGATCGTCGCGGCGGCGCAGTGGGGCCGCTTCACCGACGGCGGCTCGTCGGACATCGGCGTCTCGGTGTCGTCGAACAACGGCACGTCGTGGACAGCCCAGCAACTGCCGGGCATCACGGTCTACTCGACCCCGGCTGGGCCGTACGCACGCGTCAGCGACCCGTCCGTCGCCTATGACGCACGCCACAACGTGTCGATGGTCTCCTCGCTCGCGCTCAATGCGAGCATCAGTGGGGCGGCGGTGATCGTGAGCCGTTCGCTCAACGGCGGAGTCACTTGGCTGAACCCGAACAACATCGCTGTCGTCGGCAACGGCCAGGACTTCGATAAGAACTGGACCGTCTGCGACAACACGCCGGCGAGCCCGTTCTACGGATCGTGCTACACGACCTGGGACGACTTCGGCCATGGGAACCGCCTGAAGATCGCCTACTCTCGGGACGGCGGCGCGACGTGGACACTGTCGAAGACGCCGAACGTCGGCGTGATCGGCGCACAGCCGGTCGTTCTGCCGAACGGGAACGTGAGCGTTCCGCTCGACAACGCGTCCGAAACGGCGCTCGGGTACACGATCTCGACGAACGGCGGCGTGAACTTCGGTAACGCCTTCACGATCACGTCGATCAGCGCGTTCAACGATCCGGGCAACATCCGCAGCGGACCGCTGCCCTCGGCGGAGATCTCCGGCGACGGCAAGATCTACGTCGTCTGGGAGGATTGCCGCTTCCGGGCCGGCTGCTACACGAACGACCTGGTCTACACGACGTCGACGAACGGCACGACGTGGACGGCCGTGCAGCGGATCCCGATCGACGCCGTGAACAGCACGGTCGATCACTTCATCCCCGGCGTCGCGGTCGACAAGGCCTCGTCGGGCGCGGCTATCCGCGTGGCGGTCGGGTACTACTACTACTCGAACGTGAACTGCACGTTCGCCACGTGCCAGCTCGACGTGGGGTACGTCTCGTCCACGAACGGCGGCTCGACGTGGTCGGCTGCGACGCAGTTCCGCGGCCCGATGACGATGAGCTGGATCCCGAATACGACGCAGGGTCGCATGGTCGGCGACTACATCTCGACCTCGTACGACTCTGCCGGCCTCGCCCACCCGGTCTTCGCGGAAGCGTATGTACCGACGGCCGGCGGGACCGACTGCGCAACGGCAACGCCGAACTGCGACCAGCCGCTCGAGACTCCGACAACGGGGTTGGCGAGGGCGGCCGGCGCGGCAACGGCGAACGACCCGGTGGTCTTCACCGAGGCTCCCCAACCAGGAAAGTCTGCGTTCAAGCACCGCCGCTAGAGTTCGTGTGAGCTGAAGTGAGGGGCCGGCCCATGCCGGCCCCTCGTCTTGCCGGGTACGCTCGCGCGGTGAACGGGCGGCTCTCGACTGACGGCGGCGCGCGGGGGAACCCAGGCCCGGCGGCGTACGGCTACGTGCTCGAGGCCGAGGACGGGACGGTGCTCGACGCCCGGGGCGAGTCGATCGGCGTCGCGACGAACAACGTCGCCGAGTACCGGGCCCTCGTCGCCGGGCTGGAGAAGGCTGTCGAACTCGGTTTGCGCGACGTCGAGGTCGTGTCCGACTCGGAGCTGCTCGTCAAGCAGATGCGCGGCGAGTACAAGATCAAGAACGAGGCGCTGCGAGCGCTAGCCGACGAGGTCGAGCGCCTGGAAGACCGGCTCGGACGGGTCACGTACGTCGCCGTCCGGCGCGAGCACAACGAGCTCGCCGACCGCCTCGTGAACGAAGCGTTGGACGCGATCAGCGGCTAGAATTCCCGACCGCGCGGATGTAGCTCAGTTGGCTAGAGCGTCTGCTTGCCATGCAGAAGGTCGT
>JBDTZN010000167.1:0-3510 GCA_040005095.1 Thermoleophilia bacterium
CCTCGAGCGTGTGCGCGCTCTCGAGCCGCACCTGGCCCTGCGCGACCGCCCACGTCGGGAAGTGGACGTGCGAGTCGTTGAAGCCGGGGAGGACGCAACGGCCGCCCAGGTCGATCGTCTCCGGCGAGGCCAGCGCTGTCTCGTGCACGCCGACGCCGCCGGCGATCCACTCGCCTGCGATCGCGAGTGCGCGCGCGGTCGCGAGCTGCGGGTCGAGCGTTCGGATCGTCCCGCCGGTCAGGATCATGCGCGAGAATCTACGCGTGTTCGATCACGTGACGATCCGGGTCTCCGACCGAGCCGCGACGGAACCGCTGTACGTCGCCGTGCTGCGCGTGCTCGGGATCGAGCAGTCGCACTCCGACGAGCACTACGCCGAGTGGAACGATTTCGGCCTCTCGCAGGCGAGCGACGCGAAGCCAGCGACACGCGGTCTGCACATCGGTTTCCGCGCGCCCTCGCGAGAGCAAGTGGACGAATTCTGGCGCGTCGGCTTGGAAGCCGGGTTGCGGGACGACGGTGAGCCGGGCGCGCGGCCGCAGTACTCCGGCGACTACTACGGCGCGTTTCTGCGCGACCCCGACGACAACAGCGTCGAGGCGGTGCATCACAGGTCGATGAACACGCTCGGTTGGGTCGACCATCTGTGGATCCGCGTCGCGGACCTCGTGGCGTCGAAGCGCTTCTACGAGGCGGTCGGTCCGCACGCCGGGTTCCGGTTCACGGGCGAGAGGCCCGACCGCGCGAGGTTCGCGGGCGCGAGCGGATCCTTCTCGGTCGTCCACGACCGGCTTCCCGTCACCGAGAACCTGCACATGGCGTTCCCCGTCGGCGAGAACGGCGCGGTCGACGACTTTCACCATGCGCTGACCTCGGGGGGTTACGAGGACAACGGCCCGCCCGGCGAGCGTCCCATCTACCACGAGGGCTATTACGGCGCCTTCGTGCTCGATCCGGACGGCAACAACGTCGAGCTCGTGAACCACAACCGCTGATGAGCGCAACCGGGCCAGGACCTCTCGCCGCCTTCCTCGGCCTCTGGGTCGGAATGAGCGCCGCGATGTGGAGCCGCAGGCTCGAGGCCGGGGCCGTCGCAGCGGCCGGCCTCTACGAGCTGACGCCGCTGAAGTCTGCATGCCTGCAGCATTGCCGGAGTCCGCTCGGCTTCCTCGTGCGAAGGCGGCGGACGTCGGCGCTGCGCCTCGGGGTCGAGCACGGCGCCGTCTGCATCGGCTGTTGCGCCGGGCTGATGCTCGTGCTCGTCGCCCTCGGCGCTATGAACCTCGTGTGGATGGCGCTCGTTGCCGGCCTAATCGTGTTGCAGAAGGTGCTCCCGTACGGCGATCGCGCGTCGCGGCCACTCGGGATCGCCTTCCTTGCCGTCGCGGTGGCGCTGCTCATATGACGGATTGGAGCCTCCGCGGTTCGTACTTCGAATCGTGCAACTGCGACGTCATCTGCCCGTGCCGCCGGGTCGACGGGCGCGCCGGGGGTCGCTCGACCCACGGCGTGTGCATGGGCCTCCTGAGCTGGATCGTGGCCGAAGGGGACGCGGGCGGCGTCGACCTGGGCGGCCTTGCTGTTGCCCTCGCCTGTCGCTATGACGACGACGAGGAGGGGTCGCCCTGGAGCTTCGTCCTCTACCTCGACGAGCGCGGCGACGAGCGGCAGCGCCAGGCGCTCGAGGACATCTTCGTGGGCCGACTGGGCGGGAGCGCACTCGTCCATTTCCCGTGGGCGTGGAAGCCGAGCCACCTCATAGCGGTTCGGCCCGCGCGGATCGAGGTCGACCACACACCGAGACGGCAGTGGCTGCGCATCGGCAAGCAGGTCGAGGTCCGGATCGCCGCCGCCGCGAGCGACGGCCACGTGGTCACCTGCGTGATCCCCGGCCACGAACGCAGCGGCGAGGAATTGCGTGGGGAGATGCTCCGCGTGGACGATGTCGCGCCGTTCAAGTACGAGTACCGCGGCGTGTGCGGGTACGGCGCCGATTTCTTCGACTACAGCTCCGAGGAGCAGGCCTAGAGCGCGGTTGACGTCTGTCCGCCAACGTGCTTCGCTTGGTAGCGGTGAGCCTCGGCACCGCAGCACTCCTGAGGTTCTGGTCGCGACGTGGACGGGCCACTTCGTCGGTCACGGGACGCTTCATTGTCTGGATCGGCGCGTGTGCAGTCCTCGGGCTGGCGACCGGGGTCCTTTCCGCCGGGGGAGCCGTGCCGATCCATACGACTACGGCTACGACGTCGACGCAGCCGGCGGAGCAGGTTTCGCTGAGTGTCCACCTCTGCTTCTCGGACGCGCAGGGGGAGCACTGTGGCGCAGCTCGTCCGAAGCCGCGAGGCCGGTTCAGAAGCAACGGCAAGGACTGGCGCAAGGGCAAGGGCAGCGTGACCCTTACGAGCGCTGCCGTCCCGTCCGCCGCCAAGAACGCCGGGAGCGTCGTCGCGCTGGTGGGCTCCCGCAAGAAGGTCTTCGCCTGCCCGGGGCGTTGCAGCAGCGCGCTTCAGACGGGGACGCTGGTCACCCTCACGGCTATGGCGAAACCGACGTATGCGTTCCTCCGGATGGACGGCTGCAGGGCCCAGCGGCGCGGCGTCTGTCAGGTCGTGCTCCGGCGCCCGATGACCTTGACCGTGGTCTTCCGGCGCGCTTAGCAGTAGTTACGGCGCGTAGAAGAAGTCGATCAAGGTTTTGAACGGCGTGAGCGAGGCGGGCGTTGCCGCCACCGGCTGCCTCGCGACAGCCAGGTCTGAGCACGACTTTTGGTCGTTGAGCGCCGTCTGAGGGCCGAAGTAGACCTTCCCGTTTTCGGTGTCCTTGGCGATCTGGTCGATCGCCGTCCACGTCTGCTGCAGGGCGTCGGCCGTGGCCGCGTCGGAGCACGCGATCCCCGCGAAGCTGGCGACCGCGGCGGTGAGCAGCAGCTTCTGCGTCTTCTGGGCCTTCTTGGCATCCGACTCGAGCTTCGCGACGCGCTTCTTGAGCGCGGTGATCTGGGGATCGGTCGACGGCTGCGCGTTCCCGTTAGCGGCGCCGATGACCGACGGGGCGACCGCCGTGAGGGAAGCGGCGAGGATCGCGCTGACGACTGCGGTCTTCATGGCTGCTCCTCTGTCCGAGAGTTGTTGCCGGGAGTATTGCGCCTCGGGGCCGGGAGTTTCCATCGGCGGGGCTAGACTCGCCCCGTGCCGATCGACCCGCTGACCGACGAGCAGCGCGAGATTCGCGATCTCGTGCGCACGCTCTCGCGCGAGCGGATCGCGCCGCGCGCCGCGGAGATCGACAAGAGCGCCGAGTTCCCCTGGGACGTCGTCGAGCTGTTCCGCGAGAACGACCTCTTCGGGATCCTCTACGACGAGGAGTACGGCGGTATCGGCGAGAGCTCGCTGCTGGCCTTCGTGGTGATCGAGGAGCTCTCGAAGGTCTGCGCGACGAGCGGGCTGATCATCGCAGCGCAGGAACTCGGCTCCCTCGGGATCAAGCTCGCCGGGACGCAGGAGCAGAAGC
>JBDTZN010000013.1:0-36347 GCA_040005095.1 Thermoleophilia bacterium
CGGACATCGCCGACCGCGTCGTCGTGATGTACGCGGGGCGGAAGGCCGAGGAGGCGCCCGTGCACGAGCTGTTCGCGCGCCCGCAGCATCCGTACACGATCGGCCTGCTCGGTGCGATACCGCTTCCGGGCGCTGCGTCGAAGCAGGACCGGTTGAAGGAGATTCCCGGCCGAGTGCCCTCGCTCGCCGAGCTGCCCGATCACTGCGCGTTCGCGCCGCGCTGCCCGCGCGCCGACGACCTCACTCGCTCAGAGGTGCCGCCGCTGCGTGCAGTCGGTCCCGGTCACCAGGTCGCGTGCTTCCACCCAGGTGGCGAGTGGACGGAGTGAACGGACTCGCGCTCGAGGTCGAGGGGCTCAAGAAGCACTTTCCCGTCGGGAGCCGGCTGGCGGGCGGCCAGGTCGTCTACGCCGTCGACGGCGTCTCGTTCTCGATTGCGTCCGGCGAGATGCTCGGGCTCGTCGGCGAGTCCGGCAGCGGCAAGTCGACCGTCGGGAACTGCATCCTTCGCTTGCTCGAGCCGACCGAGGGAACGATCCGCTTGCTCGGGACGGACATCACGCATCTGTCACGGCGCGCGATGCGACCGCTGCGTCGCCAGCTGCACATGGTCTTCCAGGACCCGTACTCGTCCCTGAACCCGCGCATGACTTGCGGGCAGATCGTCGGCGAGCCGCTGCGGATGCACGGGATCGCGCGCGGGCGCAAGCTCGACGACGCGGTGGCCGAGCTGTTCGACAAGGTCGGCTTGCGCACCGAGATCCGCTTCCGCTACCCGCACGAGCTCTCGGGCGGCCAGCGTCAGCGTGTCGGCCTGGCGCGCGCGCTGAGCGTCGAGCCGAGCGTCCTGATCGCCGACGAGCCGGTGTCCGCGCTCGACGTCTCGGTGCAGGCCTCGATCCTCAACCTGCTCCGCGACCTGCAAGCCGAGCTCGGCTTCTCGTGCCTGTTCATCACCCACGATCTCGGCACCGTCGAGTACCTCTGCGACCGTGTGGCGGTGATGTACCTCGGCAAGATCGTCGAGACAGCGAGGACGGAGGAGCTCTTCGGCGATCCGCAGCATCCGTACACGCAGGCGTTGCTGTCGGCGGCGGTCGTGCCCGACCCCGAAGTACAGCGTGCGCGGCGGCGGATCGTCCTCGAGGGCGACATCCCGAGCCCGATGGCGCCTCCGTCCGGCTGTGCCTTTCGCACGCGTTGCCCGCTCGAGCACGAGTCGGCGCCGCGCTCCCACGACGAGGAGCCGCTCCTCCGCGACGTCGGTGGCGAACACCTCGTCGCCTGCCACCTCGTCGGGCCTGGGCGCGCGGCGCCTCGTTTGATCGACGTACCCTCCGACCTGCTCGAGGCGCACAAGGCGTGAAGTTCACCACGCGCCCCGAACTGCGGGGCACCTTCGGGATGGTCGCGTCGACGCACTGGCTGGCGTCTGCGGCCGGGATGGCGATTCTCGAGCGCGGGGGGAATGCGTTCGACGCGGCGGTTGCGACCGGGCTGACCCTGCAGGTCGTCGAGCCGCATCTGAACGGGCCGGGCGGCGACCTGCCGGCTGTCTTCTGGAGCGCCGAGCGCGGCGAGCCGCTCGTCCTGTGCGCGCAGGGCGTGTCTCCGGCGGCGGCGACGATCGAGCGCTACCGCTCGCTCGGACATGACCTGGTGCCAGGCACCGGGCCCCTCGCAGCGTGCGTCCCCGGCGCCTTCGACGGCTGGATGCTGCTGCTGCGGGAGTTCGGGACGCTCAGGCTCGCAGACGTGCTCGAGTTCGCGATCGGGTACGCCGAGAACGGCTATCCGGTCATCCCTGGGATCTCCCGGACGATCGAGGCCGTCGCCGACTTGCTGCGCGGGTGGCCTGCGTCTGCCGAGCTGTATCTCCCCGCACCCAAGCCGGGAATGCTCTTCCGCAACCCGACACTTGGCGCCACGTACCGGCGGATCCTCGAGGAGGCGCGAGCGCCCGGTCGCGAAGAGGAGATCGACCGAGCTCGGGAAGTCTTCTACCGCGGCTTCGTCGCGGAGGCGATCGATCGTTTCTCGGCGGAGCAGGGCGGGCTGGTCACCGGGGACGACCTCGCGGACTGGCAGGCCACACTGGAGGCTCCGGTGACCTACGAGTACGAGGGCCTCACCGTCTGCAAGACCGGCCCGTGGGGACAGGGCCCGGTCTTCCTCCAGCAGCTTGCTCTCCTCGAGGGCTTCGATCTGCGCACGTTCGGGCTCGGCAGCGCCGATTTCGTCCACACCGTCGTCGAGTGCGCCAAGCTCGCGTTCGCCGATCGCGAGGCGTTCTACGGCGACCCGGATTTCGTGGACGTCCCGCTCGAGCGACTCCTCTCGCGCGAGTACAACGAGGAGCGCCGGCGGCTCGTCGGGTCCGAGGCTGCGGACGGGCTCCGGCCGGGCGGAGGGAAGCTGCCGTCGCGCATCCCCCAGGCGCCCGTGACGGTCGGCGCCGGCGAGCCGACGCGAGGCGACACCGTCCACCTCGACGTGGTCGACCGCTTCGGGAATGTGTTCTCGGCGACCCCGAGCGGCGGCTGGTTGCAGAGCTCACCGGTGATTCCGGAGCTCGGCTGGCCGCTCGGCACGCGAGCTCAGATGTTCTGGCTCGAGCCGGGCCTGCCGTGCTCACTCGAGCCGCGCAAGCGCCCGCGCACGACGCTCTCGCCCTCGCTCGCCCTGCGCGGAGGCGATCCGTATCTCGCGTTCGGCACCCCCGGCGGCGACCAGCAGGATCAGTGGGCGCTCGTGTTCTTCCTCGCCCACACGGTCTTCGACCTCGACCTCCAGGCGGCGATCGACGCGGCGAGCTTCCACACCGACCATTTCCCGAGCTCGTTCTACCCGCGGCAGATCGAGCCGCGGTCGCTTGCGATCGAGGGCCGCTACGGCGCAGCGGCGATCGCTGAGCTGCGAGAACGCGGCCACGATGTGCACGTCACCGACGACTGGTCGCTCGGCCGCGTCAGCGCGGCCGGCAAGGAAAACGGGATCCTCAAGGCGGCCGCGAATCCGCGCGGCATGCAGGGCTACGCCGTCGGCCGCTAGGCTCGGCGGATAGTCGCTGCCTGATCGCACCGGTCCCGACGCCGCGAGTGCCGCGCACCCGTCGGATTACGATGCCGCGATGCAGCCGCGCTACGAACCGCAGGGCGTCGAGGAACGCTGGCAGCGCACGTGGGAGGACGAGGGCCACTACAACGCCGACCCCGACCCGAGCCGCGAGAGCTTCACGATCGCGCACCCGCCGCCGAACGTGACCGGCGACCTGCACATGGGTCACGCCCTGCAGCTGTCCCTCGCGGACACGATCGTCCGCACGAAGCGCATGCAGGGCTACAACGTCCTCTTCCAGCCCGGCTACGACCATGCGGGCATCTCGACGCAGAACGCGGTCGAGAGGCACCTTGCCGCACAGGGAAAGACTCGGCAGGAGCTCGGCCGGGAGGCTTTCGTCGAGCTCGTCTGGGAATGGCTCCGCGAGTACGGCGGCAAGATCATGTTCCAGTTCAGGCGGATCGGCGCCTCGCTCGACTACCGCCGCGAGCGCTTCACGATGGACGACGCGTACATCCGCGCTGTCATGCGCTTCTTCGTCCACCTCCATCGGAAGGGCTGGATCTACCGCGCGAACCGGATCATCAACTGGTGCCCGTTCCACCAGACCTCGCTGTCCGATCTGGAGCTCCAGCACGAAGAGGTCGACGACGCGCTCACCTACGTGCGCTACCCGCTCGCCGACGGAAACGGGCACATCACGATTGCCACCGTGCGTCCCCCGACGATCCTCGGTGACGTGGCGGTGGCCGTGCATCCCGAGGACGAGCGCTATCGCGACCTCGTGGGGCGGGAGGTGATCCTGCCGGTGGTCGAGCGCCGTGTGCCCGTGATCGCCGACGAGCGGGTCGAGCGCGACTTCGGCACGGGCGCGCTGAAGGTCACGCCGGGCCACGACCCGCTCGACTACGAGATCGGGCGTGACCACGGGCTTCCGGAGCTGACCGTGATCGGCCCGGACGGCCGGATGAACGAGCACTCGGGCGAGCTCGCGGGGCTGACGCAGGAGGAGGCGGAGAAGCGGATTCTCGACTGGCTGAAGCAGCACGACCAGCTCGAGAAGCGCGAGTCGTATCGACACACCGTCGCCCTCTGCGACCGCTGCAAGAGCCGGATCGAGCCGCTCATCTCGCTGCAGTGGTGGTGCTCGATGGACGAACTCAAGCAGCCCGCCCTCGAAGCGCTGCGCTCGGGCCGTGTCCGGTACCACCCCGAGTCGCAGCACCGGTTCGCGGTCGCCTCCCTCGAGGACGCGCCCGACTGGAACATCTCCCGCCAGATCTGGTGGGGCCATCAGCTGCCGGTGTGGGAGTGCCCCGAAGGGCACGAGACCGTGGAGGAGACCGAGCCCGAAGCCTGTGCGGAATGCGGCTCCCGCGAGCTGACGCGCTCGACCGACGTGCTCGACACGTGGTTCTCCGCGGCGCTCTGGCCGTTCGCGACGCTCGGCTGGCCCGATGACACCGAGGATCTCCGGACGTTCTACCCGGGCGACATGAACACGACCGCGCGCGACATCATCCGCCTCTGGGAGAACCGGATGATCTTCTCCGGCCTCGAGCTGATGGGCGAGGTCCCGTTCCAGGACGTCGTCATTCACTCACTCGTCCACGCGCCGACCGGCGGACGCATGTCGAAGAGCCTCGGCACGGGCATGAACCCGCTGGCCGCGATGGACGTGTTCGGCGCCGACGCGACTCGCTACGGCCTGATGAAGATGGCCTCGTCGCAGGACGTCCGCTTCTCGGAAGGCGCACTCGAGGAGGGCCGTAAGCTCGCCAACAAGCTGTGGAACGTCTCGCGGCTGATCCTGCAGGCGACCGAGGGCGCGACGCCCGACGAGCGCCCGCGGACGCTTGAGGAGCGCTGGATCCTCGCCCGCCTGTCGCAGGCGCAGCGCGAGGTTGAGCGCCTGCTGGGCGAGTTCGACTTCTCGCACCTGGTCGCCGAGCTCTACCACGTGACGTTCGACGACTTCTGCGATTGGTACGCGGAAGCCGTGAAGGAGCGGCTCTACGAGGGCGATGCGGACGCGCGGGCCACGGCGGTTGCCGCGCTCGAGCGCCTGCTGAAGCTCCTCCATCCCGCCATGCCGCACGTGACGGAGGAGATCTGGACAAATCTGCCGGCGCGCGAGTCCCGGCTGATCGTCGCGCCGTGGCCGGAGGCGGACGACGACGCAGACGCTGACGCGCTCGCCGCGGTTCAGGACGCGGCGACGATCTTCCGGCGGAGCGGCATCCTCCCGAAGCTCGAGGGCGAGGAGAAGCGCATCTTCGACGCGGTCGTGAAGCCGGAGCGCGTGGGTGGTGGCAACGGCGACGCGTCCGCCGAGATCGAGCGCCTGCGCCGCGAGATCGCCCGCGCCGAGGGCATGCTCGCGAACGAGAAGTTCGTCGGCAGCGCGCCGCCGGAGGTCGTCGAGGCCGAGCGTGAGAAGCTCGCCCGCTACCGGCGCGATCTCGATGCAATCGGCGGTTGACTGGCTCGAGTCGCTCTCGCCCTGGCCGGAGGAGTTCGGGCTCGAGCGCATGCAGCGTCTGCTCAGCGATCTCGGCGACCCGCAGCGCCGCTACCCGTCGATCCACGTGGTCGGGACGAAGGGGAAGTCCACCGCGACCCGCACGATCGCGGAGCTGCTGCGGGCGGAAGGTCTCCGCGCCGGTGCCTACACCTCTCCGCACGTCTCCGGCTGGCACGAGCGGCTCGACACCGATCCGGCGACGTTCGCTCGTGCGGTCGAACGCGTCCGACCGCACGCCGACGGCGCGACCCAGTTCGAGGTGCTGACGGCCGCCGCGCTGGCGGAGTTCGCCGCGCAGGAAGTGGACGCGGCGGTGATCGAGGCGGGGCTCGGCGGCCGATTGGACGCGACAAACACAATCGACGCCCGCGTCGTTCACCTGACGAACGTCGGCCTCGAGCACACGCATGTGCTCGGCGAAACGCGCGAGGCGATTGCGCGCGAGAAGCTCGCGGTCGCCACACCCGAAGCGATCGTCGTCCTCGGCGAGCCCGAATGGACAGGGCTCCTGCCTGGCACCCACGTGCGGCCAGGCGGTGCGCGCGAGGCGGCCGAGGCGTTTCTGGGCCGACCGATCGAGCATGAGGTGAACGTCCGGTTGCCAGGTCGGCTGGAACGTCGAGGAAACGAGGTGTGGGACGGTGCGCACACGCCAGATGCCGCGGACTGGCTGCTCGAACGGCTCGATCGCAGTGACTACGTGCTCTGCGTCGCGATCCTCGACGACAAGGACGCGGAAGGAATCCTCGAGCGCCTGCGCGCCGCCGGTCGCGTTCTCGTCGCGACCGAGTCGTCGAATCCGCGGTCCCTCGGCACAAAGGAACTCGCCGCCCGCGCCGAACCGTACTTTGAGCATGTCGAGCCAATCGCCGACCCCATCGCCGCGCTTGGTCGAGCCCGCGAGGTCGCCGGGCCGGCCGGCGCCGTCCTTGTCACCGGGTCGCTCTATCTCCTTGCCGATCTCTACGTTGCGGGCTAGAACCCGTACCATGAGCCGTGGTGGAGAGACCGCCGGAGTCCTCGCGCTCGCGGCATTCGTCGTCCTGGCGATCGTCGGGCTCGCGTTCGGAGCCGGCTACATGATCGGACGGCTCCTCCTGTGATCACGGCGAGCGCGTTCATCAGCCTGCACGACTTCTTCAGCTCCGCCACATGGCGCGTGATCCAGTCGCTCTCGCTCTTCTTCGTCGTGGTGTTCTACGTCGCGACGATCTTCTGGGTCTACAAGGACGCACGCCGGCGCATCGAGGATCCGTGGCTCGTCACGATGGCTGTGATCGTCGGGATCGTCCCGCCCTTCATCGGGCCGCTCGTCTACATGCTCTTCCGGCCGCCGGAGTACCTCGCCGACGTGCGCGAGCGGGAGCTCGAGATCAGGGCGATGGAGACGCGGCTCGCGCGGCGCGACTTGCACTGTCCCGTCTGTCGCGCGGAGGTCGACGCGTCGTTCCTCGTCTGCCCGGTCTGCACGACCAAGCTGAAGCAGTCGTGCGTGAACTGCAAGGCGCCGCTCGAGGCGCTCTGGCAGGTGTGTCCGTTCTGCGAGACGCCGGTCGACACACCCTCGTCGCTCGCCCTCGGCCAGCGCGTTGCCTCGGCCCAGATCGAGCAGGCCGCCGAGGACACATTCGACGCCGCGGCAGCGCGCCGCCGCCTGCGCAGCAGCGAGTAGACTCCGCCGCCCGATGGCGGTCGAGCGGTCTCTCATCCTGATCAAGCCCGACGCGGTCGAGCGAGGGCTCGCGGGAGACATTCTCGGCCGCATCGAGCGCCGCGGTTTCAGGTTGCGGGCCGCGAGGCTGCTGCGCGTCGACCGCGCACTCGGCGAGGAGCATTACGCGGAGCATCGCGAGAAGCCGTTCTTCGGCGAGCTGGTCGACTTCATCACCTCCGCGCCGACGCTCGCGCTCGTCGTCGAGGGGGAGGGCGCGATTGCGACGCTGCGCACGACGATCGGCGCGACGAATCCCGTCGACGCGGCGCCCGGGACGATCCGCGGCGACTTTGCGCTCGCGATGCCGAACAACCTCGTGCACGGATCGGACTCCCCCGAGTCGGCCGCCCGCGAAATCGCGCTCTGGTTCGGCGATGACGGGCTCGTCTGAGCTGCCCGACTACGCGGTCGTCAACCGCGACAACTGGACGAAGGCGAACGCCGAGTACACCGACCGCAAGGCGCACGACGCGTGGTCGGAGGAGGAGATCACGTGGGGCATGGCCGGGGCGCGCGAGGCCGACGTCCAGGTCCTCCCGGACCTCGCCGGCAAGGACATCGTCGAGCTCGGCTGCGGCACGGCTTACTTCAGCGCCTGGTTGAAGAAGCGCGGCGCCGCGCGGGTCGTCGGCGTCGACGTCACGCCGGCGCAGCTCGAGACGGCGCGGCGGATGAACGAGGAGTTCGGGCTGGGTCTCGAGCTGATCGAAGCGAACGCGGAGGAGACGGGTTTGCCTGACGCGTCGTTCGACATCGTGCACTCCGAGTACGGCGCCTCGATCTGGTGCGATCCGTACAAGTGGATCCCTGAGGCGGCCCGGCTGTTGCGGCCCGGGGGCGAGCTGATCTTCCTACGGAACTCGACGCTCGCCGTGCTCTGCGCGACGGATACGGGACCGCCGTCCGAGAGCCTGCAGCGCCCGCAGCTTGGGCTGCACCGGCTCGAGTGGCGCGAGCCCGACTTCGAGATCGAGTTCCAGCTCGGCCACGGCGACTGGGTGCGGCTCCTGCGGGCGAACGGCTTCGAGATCCTCGACCTCGTCGAGCTCTTCGCGACCGAGTCGACGCCCGAGCACACCTACTACGCGTTCTCGCCCGAGTGGGCGAGGAAGTGGCCGGTCGAGGAGATCTGGCGCGCGCGCAAGGCCGCGTGAGCGTCCCGCCGACTCCGCCGCTCCTGCTCGCGTCGACCTCGCCGCAGCGCCGCGCGATTCTCATGCAGCTGGGCATCCCGTTCGACGTCGTCGCGCCCAGATACGTCGAGGACGATCCGCCCGAGGCGGACGCGGTCGAGCTCGTGCAGCGGCACGCGCGCGAGAAGGCGCGGTCGGTCGCGGGGGCGGCGGGAGACCGGCCGGTGCTCGGGGTCGATACGGCGGTCGTGCTGCAGGGCCGGATCTACGGCAAGCCCGCCGGCGCGGCGGACGCGGAGCAGATGCTGGAGCGGCTCTCCGGGAAGACGCACGTGGCGGTGTCCGGGCTCTGTCTCGTGACGGCGGAGTGGGAGGTCGTGGAGCACGAGGCGACGCGCGTGGCGTTTCGGGCGCTGACGCCTCGCGATCTCGGCGCGTACGTCGCGAGCGGAGAGTGGGAGGGGCGCGCCGGGGGCTACGCGATCCAGGGCCTCGGCGCAGCGCTCGTCCGCCGTATCGAAGGCGACTATCTCAACGTCGTCGGCTTGCCCGCCGCGCTGCTCGTGCGGCTGCTCGCGGAGCGTTTCCCAGGCCTCTACGGCTTCGGCTGACCCGCGCGCCGATCATCCCGCGGGCCGATCTCAACGCCGCGTGCCCAACGCAGCCCTGCCCGGGGGCCAGGCCGGGCCACGGCCCAAACCGCCGCTCAAGGCGGCCTCACCAATCCAAGTAACACGAATTGCTCGAACGCTGGTATCGCTTGCTCGGCGGTCCTGCCGAACATCCCCAACAGCTCGACGGATAGGAACTTGGGCCGCCGCGCTCGCTTCACCGTTGCTCGGTAACTACTCCATTTCCACTCCGCCGGATGGCGGCAAAGTCCGGCTCGGACCGGGTTGAGCACGATGTAGCGGCACACCTCCAGCAGATGCCAGTCGCTCTCGATGACCTGCGCCGCGAACCGCCTTTCGAAGAGGTGCCCCTCGTAGCCATGCCTGCGGTTGAACGCCTGTGCGTACTGCCCGTTGAGGATCTGCATGCCGACCGAAATGTCCGCGTCTGGAGTCTCGATTAGGACGTGGTAGTGGTTCGTCATCAAGCAGTAGGCGTGCACCTTCCAGCCCAACTGCTCGACCACGTTTCCGAGCAGAAACAGAAACAGCTCGCAGTCACGATCCTCGAGCTGGATCGGCTGCCCGCGGTTGCCGCGCGTGGTCACGTGGTACAGGCCGTCTGGGAGCTGCGGCCGCGGCAGCCGAGGCATCCTGAGACGGTAGGCGGGCGCTCTCGCCGCCGGTAGGCCGCACACGGCAATGACACCGTTTCGACACACACTTTCGGGCATGTCGCGGGGCCAGGCCCTGCCGGTGGGAAGAGCGGTGTCTGGAACAGGGCGGGGGTCGCAAATTGCGGGCTTCGGGCGCGCCGTAGCTAGACTCGGCGCGGCGATGGGGCTCTTCAACTCGATGAGCGGGTTCGGCGGACGCGACATGGCGGTCGACCTGGGCACGGCGAACACGCTTGTCTACGTCCGCGGACGCGGCATCGTCCTCAGCGAGCCATCCGTCGTCGCGATCGACCAGCGCAGCGGCGAAGTGCACGCCGTCGGCGTCGAGGCGAAGCGGATGCTCGGCCGGACGCCGGGCACGATCGCAGCGATCCGCCCGCTCAAGGACGGCGTGATCGCCGACTTCGACGTCACCGAGCAGATGCTCCGCCACTTCATCCAGAAGGTGCACCAACACCGTTTCGCGCACCCGCGCGTCGTGGTCTGCGTCCCGAGCGGTGTCACCGGCGTCGAGAAGCGCGCCGTCGAGGAGGCGACGCTCAGCGCCGGCGCCCGGCAGGCCTACCTGATCGAGGAGCCCATGGCCGCCGCGATCGGCGCCGGACTCCCCGTGGCCGAGCCGACCGGGAACATGATCGTCGACATCGGCGGAGGCACAACCGAAGTGGCCGTGATCTCTCTCGGCGGCATCGTCGTGTCCCAATCCCTCCGCGTCGGCGGCGACGAGATGGACGAGGCGATCATCAACCACGTCAAGAAGGAGTACAAGCTTCTGATCGGCCAGCAGACCGCGGAGGAGATCAAGCTCGAGGTCGGCTCGGCATTCGACATGCGCGAGGAGGTCCAGGCCGAGGTGAGAGGACGCGACATGCTCACCGGCCTGCCCAAGACCGTCGTCCTCTCCAGCGAGGAGATCCGCCGCGCCCTCGACGAGCCGGTCAGCCAGATCATCGACGCGATCCGCTCGACGCTCGACAAGACGCCGCCCGAGCTCGCCGCGGACATCATGGACAGAGGAATCGTCCTCGCCGGCGGCGGCGCCCTCCTCGCCCAGCTCGACGAGCGCCTACGCCACGAGACGCAGATGCCGGTGCATCTCGCCGAGAGCCCGCTCACCTGCGTCGCGGTCGGCTCGGGCCGCAGCCTCGAGGAGTTCGAGGCGATCCACCGCTCGAACAAAGCCCGCAGCCGGAACCGCAACGGCCGCAGGTATTAGCCCTCCCCCGCAACCCTCGCTAACCTAGGGCGCTCTCGTGCCGCGCGAACGCACCTCCGTGCGGATGCCGGTGCTGGGCTCGTCCGTCCGGCGCTCCGCGTCCTCGCCGTACCCCTCCCGCTCAGGTAACGCCCTTCGGCGGCGGATCCTCTTGGGGGTGCTCGTGCTGCTCGCGCTCGTGCTCGTGACGGTCTCGTTCCGCGAGTCGAGCGGCGGCCCGCTGCACCGAGCGCAGGGCACCGGCGCGACCGTCCTGCACCCCTTCCAGATCGCCGCGGAGCGCGTCGCGCGGCCCTTCCGGGACGTCTACGGCTACTTCGCCGGGCTCGTGCACGCCAAGTCCGAGAACGGCCGCCTGAAGCAGGAGGTGCAGCAGTTGCGCAGCCGGAACGTCCAGGCCGAATCGGCGCTGCAGGACGTCGCGAAGCTGCAAGCCCAACTGAACTACGTCGAGGGCCCGACCTTCCCGAAGGACTACCGGGCCGTCAATACCCGCGTGATCTCGCGACCGCCCAGCCCGTACTACCAGCAGGTCGGCATCGCGGCCGGTGCGACGCAGGGGATCCGCGTGCACGACCCGGTCGTGACCGCTGACGGCCTCGTCGGCGAGGTGACCACCGTCTTCTCCCGCGAGTCGCTCGTCACGCTGCTCACCGACTCGACCAGCTTCGTCTCGGCGGTCGACCTCAACTCGCAGGACGCCTTCGGCATCGTCTCGACCGGCGAGGGACGCGCCTCGCTCGTCTTCGACCGAGTGCCCAAGGCGAAGAACGTCAGCCGCGGCGACAAGATCATCACCGCCGGCTCGCGGACGGGCCGCTACGGCTCGCTCTACCCCCGCAACCTGTTGATCGGGACGGTCACGAGCGTCGGCAACGCGGAGACCGAGATCTTCAAGCGGATCCAGGTCGAGCCCGCCGTCGACTTCGGCTCCCTCGACTCCCTCGTCGTGCTCGTCAGCACCAGGCCCAGGCCGGAGCTGCCCTGAGATGGCCGCCGCCGAGGCAGCCAAGGCGGCGGGGTTGCTCTTCCTCGCAGCGGTCGCCCAGGCCTCGCTCGTCTCGGGCGTGATCATCCTCGGCGGCTCGCCCGACCTCTTGCTCGTCACGCTCGTCGGCGTCGCGCTGCTCCGCGGGTCGTTCGCCGGCGCCGTCGGAGGCTTCTTCGTCGGCCTCGTCCTCGACACGGCCACGCTCTCGACACTCGGCCTCAGCTCGCTCCTGCTCACCCTCGCCGGCTACTGGATCGGCCGCTACGGAGAGACCACAGGACGCGACCGCGGCCACGCCCCGTTCGTCTCGGTCGGCGTCGTGACGGTTCTCTACGCGCTGGGCTCGCTGATGCTGCACTTCGTGCTCGGCGAGCCGGCGCCGGCCCGTGCGGTGCTCATCGACGGGCTGCTCCCCGCCGTCGCGCTCAACCTCCTGCTCACGGCCCCGGTCTACGCGATCGCGCGCCGCGTCCTGCGGCCCGCCAGCTGGACGAACCGGACGTCTGAGGTGCGCCTCCTTGGCTAACGCCCGGGGAAACGGAGCCCGGAGCAAGTCGCGCCGGTTCCTGCCGCCGGACCCCCGGACGGAGAGCCCGTACCGTGTCACCACTCAGGTCGCCCTGCGGCTCGGCGTGCTCGGCGCGATCGCAATTGGAGTGTTCGCCGTCCTCTTCCTGCGCTTGTGGGCGCTGCAGGTCCTCTCCGGCGACCAGTACCTGCGCACCGCGCAGAACAACCAGCTGCGAACCGTCCGGGTCGCGGCCCCGCGCGGCCAGATCCTCGACCGCTATGGCCGCGCGCTCGTGACGAACAAGGCGGGCACGGGTCTCCAGCTCTGGCCCGCCGATCTGCCCAAGGATCGCCCGACGCGCCTCAAGGAGCTGCGCGCGCTGGCCCAGCTGACCAAGGTGCCGATCGGCCAGATCGCCGCGCAGATGCGGCGCCGCAAGGGCGACCCCCTGACACCCGTGGTCGTCCGCTACTCAATCCAGGAGGACCTCGTCGCGTACATGAGGGAGCATGCGTCCGAGTTCCCCGGCGTCCGGCCGGTGGACACGTATCTGCGCCAATACCCCTACAGCACACTGGCGGCCCAGATCCTCGGCTACGTCACGGAGGTCTCGAAGGAGCAGCTGAAGCGGCATCGCAAAGACGGCCTGCGCGCCGGCGACAAGATCGGCCAGAGCGGCCTCGAGGCACGCTACGACTCGTACCTGCGGGGGACTCCCGGTCTGACCCGCCTACGCGTCGACTCGCTCGGGCGCCCGCAGTCGAGCTTCTTCCCGAGCTCGAACCCGCGGGCCGGGAACTCGATCCGGCTGACGCTCGACGTGAAGCTGCAACAGGCTGCCGAGCGGGCGCTTCGGTACGGGATCCAGCTCGCAAGAAACGACAACCAGTGGGCCGCGAACGGCGGCGTCATCGTCGCGATGGACCCCCGGAACGGCGCGATCCTCGCGATGGCGTCGAACCCGACCTACGACCCGGCCGTCTTCGTCGGTCGCATCAAGGAAGCCAAGCTCGCCGCGGCGGGCCTGACGAAGGACACGGCCACCCGCCTGAACCATCCGGCAATCAACCGCGCGGTCGACGCCGCCTATCCGCCCGGCTCGACGTTCAAGCCGCTGACCGCGATCGCGGGGATGCAGGAGCACTTGATCCAGCCCTACGGATCGCTGCAGTGCACGGGCAGCTACACGGTTCGCGGAGAGAACGGCGTTGCCTACCACTTCAACAACTGGGATCCGTTCGTGAACGAGCCGATGTCGCTGCCGACAGCGCTCGCGCGCTCGTGCGACACCTACTTCTACCAAGTGGGCTTCGACTTCTACGGCCTACCGGGGAATGCCGGCCACCCCTTCCAGGCCTGGGCGAGCCGCTTCGGCTTCGGCTTTCGCACCGGCATCGACCTCGCGGGCGAGTCGTCCGGGCTGCTGCCGACGCCCGAGTGGCTCAAGGCGCGCTTCACGAAGAAAACCGATCCGTGCTGCTGGCAGGTCGACCGCCTGTGGAAGCCGGGAGACTCGATCCAGCTTGCGATCGGCCAGAAGGACCTCCTCGCGACGCCGCTTCAGATGACACGCTTCTACGCGGCAATCGCGAACGGCGGGAACCTCGTGACGCCGCACATCGTCCAGCAAGTCGAGCAGCCCGGGACGAACGGCTCGACGGCGGTTCCGCTCGTCACGTTCACGCCGACCGCGCCGCAGCCGACCAACGTCGACGAGACGGCGCTGCAGATCGTCCAGGACGGGCTCCTGTCGGCGACCCACTCGTCGTACGGGACGAGCTACGGCGTCTTCGGCCATTTCCCGGTCTCGATCGCAGGCAAGACCGGAACGGCGGAGAAGATCGTCGACACGGGCGACGGCGTCCCGCGCAACCTCAGCCAGTCCTGGTGGTGCGGCTACGGTCCGACCGACAATCCCGAGATCGTCGTCTGCGCGCTGATCGAGAACGGCGGCCACGGCGGCACGGCGGCGGCTCCGGCGGCGCTCAAGGTGTTCGAGGCGTACTTCGGCAAGAACGCGGCTTTGCAAGGTCAGGTCAAGACCGACTGATGGCCATCGACTACGCAGGCTCCCGTCGCACCGGCGTTCGCCGCCGCCGCTCCGAGCTCGCGGAGGCGTCCTCCTACGTCCGTCGGCTCGACCTCGTGCTGCTCGGGGCCGTCGGCGCGCTGGTCGCGTACGGGCTGTGGGCGATTGCCGGGATCACCCAGAACGACGTGGCGGGGGATAGCAACCTCTTCGTCGTGCGCCAGGGCGTCTACGCCGCCGTCGGCGCGGTGGGCCTCGTGGGCGCGTCGCTCATCGACCCCGACTTGTACCGCCGCTACAACCGGCCGATCTATGTCGGGACGACCGGCCTGATGCTCTTCGTCTTCCTCGCCGCGCCGCTCACGCGCGGCTCGCGGCGCTGGATCGACCTCGGCTTCTTCCGCTTCCAGCCGTCGGAGTTCGGGAAGCTGTTGTTCGTCCTCGCGCTCGCGGGCTTTCTGGCGCAAAACGGGCGGAGGCTCGGCGAAGTCCGGACGACGCTGACGACGATCGGCCTCGCCGCTGTGCCGATCCTGCTCGTCTTCATCCAGCCCGACTTCGGGACCGCCTTGGTCTACAGCGCAGCCCTCGCGGCCGTGTTGTTCGTCGCCGGCACGCGCTGGACGCATCTCGCCGTGCTCGGGGCGATCGCCTTGCTCGGCGCGCTCTCGATCCTCTGGTTCCTTCCGGCGGCAGGCGTCCACGTGCTCAAGCCGTACCAGCAAGACCGGCTCATCGGCTTCACCAATCGCAGCAGCGCTCCGAGCGGCGTGACCTACAACGCGAACCAGTCGATGATCGCCGTCGGCGCGGGCGGCGTCAGTGGCCGCGGCGTGCAGGGCGCCACCCAGACGAGGCTCGACTACCTGCCCGAGCACGCGACCGACTTCGTCTTCGCCTCCTTCGCCGAGCAGCGCGGCTTCGTCGGCGCCTCGGTGCTCCTTTTGCTCTACCTACTTGTCGTCTGGCGCGGCCTGCGCATCGTCGCGCTCGCGCGGGACTCATTCATGGCGATCGCCGCCGGTGGAATCGTGATCGCGTTCCTCTTCCAGGTCTTCGTGAACGTCGGCATGACGATGGGGATCGCGCCGATCACCGGCATCCCGCTGCCGTTCGTCTCGGTCGGCGGCTCGTCGATGATCGCGAACCTGACCGCGATTGGCGTGCTGCTCGCGATTCACGCGCGCGGCCGGGCGCAGCGTTAGGTTCGGATCAGGCTGCCGCGGCCGGGCGGAGCTTCTCTTTGCGCGTGCGAATCGCCCGCAGGCGCTGCGTGAGTCGGGCCCACGCCCAGGGCTCGATCTCCTTGTAGCGGAGCTCCGTCTGCTCGCGGATCGCTTCGAGATACTCGAACCAGGCGTCCGCCTCCTCGATCAGGAGCAGTTCTTGGGCTTCGAGCTGTCCGGGCATGGCGCCTCCTTCCGCGTCGATGCCCGGCACGATAGGACCCGGACCGGACAGCACCCCACGGACCCTCATGGAAGCGTCCTCGGATGCCGTTGCTACTCTGTAGCCAGATGTTCCAACCACTCACCACAACCCGCAGCGCGCGCCACCGCGGCCTCACCGGCGCGTTCGCGCGCGCGCATGAAGGAGATTTCGCTTGCGTTTGTTCCGACGACTCAAGAAGGGAGAGACGGCGCCGATCGAGGCAGCCGCTCCCGCAGCACCACCTGAACGTGTAGCACCCGCTCGACCGGTCGCCTCCGAGGCGACAACCTCAGACGAAGCACAGAGGGCCAAGCGCCGCCGCGGCAGCCGCGGAGGACGCGGGCGCAAGAAGCCGGGCACAGGCACGGCAGCCGCGACCACCGCGGAGAAGACCGAGGCGGAGAAGCCCGCCCAGAAGCAACCGTCCCGTAAGCCCAGGGAGGAGAAGGCCGAGCGCAAGCCCGCGGCCCGCTCGTCGCGCGCGTCGACCCGACGCCGTGTTCCGGCCAAGCGGCCGCCGTTGCCGAAGGCAAAGCGCGAGCTGCTCGTGTCAGTCGACGTCGGCGAGCAGCGAGTCGCCGTGCTCGAGGACGACAAGGTCGCCGAGGTCTACCTCGAGCGGCCCGAGAAGCGCTCGATCGCCGGCAACATCTATCTCGGCACGGTCGACAACGTCCTGCCGGGCATGGAGGCCGCGTTCGTCGAGATCGGCCTCGAGAAGAACGGCTTCCTCTACGTGGACGAGATCGTCGTCCCGGAGCTCGAGGGGAAGCGCCACCACGGCAAGAAGATCCAGGACCTGATCAGCCGCGGCCAGGAGATCATGGTCCAGGCGGTCAAGGATCCGATGAAGACGAAGGGCGCGCGGCTCACGACCGAGATCTCGCTGCCCGGACGCTTCGTCGTCTTCGTCCCGAATGGGGAAGGGCTGGGCGTCTCGCGCCGGCTCGAGGACGACGAGCGCCAGCGGCTGAAGGACATCCTCAAGGGGATCGCGCCCAAGAAGGGCGGCGTCATCGTCCGCACGGCCGCCGAGGGCGCGTCTGCGGAGGACGTGGAACGCGACCTCGTGTTCCTGCAGCGGCTCTGGAAGACGATCGAGACCCGTGCGACGGCGTCGAAGGCGCCCGCGCTCGTGTACCAGGAGGCCGAGCTCCCGCTTCGCGTCACCCGCGACCTCTTCACGGAGGACTTCGAGCGGGCGCTGATCGAGGACGATCGCGCGTTCAAGCGCGTCGTCGGCTACTTGAAGAAGACCTCCCCGCACATGGTCGAGCGCGTCACGCGCTACAAGGAGAAGACGCCGCTGATGACCGAGTACGGCGTCGACGAGCAGATCCGCTCGACGCTCTCCCGGCGCGTCGACCTGCCCTCCGGCGGCTACCTGATCTTCGACTACGCGGAGGCGTTCACCGTCATCGACGTGAACACCGGCCGTTTCGTCGGCTCGCGCTCGAAGAGCTCAGGCGCACGGCTCGAGGACACGATCACGAAGAACAACCTCGAAGCGGTCAAGGAGGTCGTCCGCCAGCTGAGGCTGCGCGACATCGGCGGGATCATCGTCATCGACTTCATCGACATGGCGAACCCGAAGAACCGGGCCGCGGTCGAGGAAGCTCTCCGCACCGAGCTCGAGCGCGACCGCACCAAGACCTATGTCGTCGAGATCTCTCCGCTCGGGCTCGTCGAGATGACGCGGCAGAACGTCACCGACGGGCCGCGCGAGATCCTGACCAAGAAGTGCCCGACCTGCGGCGGAGACGGAATCGTCGTCTCCGAGGCGACCGCGGCGGTCGACATCGAGCGGAAGCTCCGCGAGCTCGCGGCGAAGTCGCGCACGCAGGCCTATCAGGTCGAACTGGCCGCGAAGACGGCGAGCGTGCTCGTCGGCCCCGGCGGGGAGCGGCTGAAGGAGATCGAGGCGCAGACCAAGAAGCGCTTCTTCCTCGAAACGCGGGAGGGTGTCCACAACGACCACTTCAGCGTGCTGAAGGAGGGCTCGATGGCGACCCTCGCGCCGAACGCTCCGGTCGCCGAGGACGCCGAGGTCGAGCTCAAGCTCGTCGAGCTCGGACTCCACGACGCCTCGGCCGCCGTCGGCAAGGTTCAGAACTACGACGTGATCGTGGCCGACGCGGCCGCCCTCGTCGGCAAGAAGGTCAAGGCACGCGTGGAGCGCGCCCTCGAGGGCATGGCCTACGCGACCCTGGTCGATGCGCCTGCGAAGCCCGAAACGCCGATTACTGCCGAGGCGGAGGCCGAGAAGCCCACGCGCGCCGTTCGCCGCAAGGCGGCAGACCCCGAGGCGAGCGCGGTCGACGCGGTCGCCGACGAGGCTGAGGTGGAGCCGGCCGAGGCTGAGGAAGAGACCGCTGTCGAGCCCGTCGAGGAGTCGTCGCCCGCTGCGACCGCAGAGGGAGTGCAGCCGGCGAAGAAGAAGACGCGCCGTGGTTCTCGCGGTGGGCGCGGACGCAAGAAGCCCGCGACGACCGCTGCAGCGCCTTCTGAAGACGGCGCCGAGCCGGCCGTCCTCGCCGAGTCGGCGGAGGAGCCCGCGGAGAAGCCCAAGCCCAAACCGCGCAGCAGGCCGGCGGCGGGGCCGCGCATCCACGTACCGGACGAGACGATCGGGCGCGACGGCGCGGCGGCCAAGGAGCTCGTCGCCGAAACCGTGTCGGAGAACGGTGCCGAGGCGCCCTCCGAGGACGGCGACGAGACGCCCACGCCGAAGAAGCGCACGCGCAGAGGCTCACGCGGTGGCCGCAACCGCAAGAAGAAGCCGGCGGTCGCAACGGCCGGGAACGGCACCGAGCCGACTGGGGCGGCCGAGCCGGAACGCCAATCCGAGCCGGAGCCCGAGCCGGTCGCAGCGGCGCCGACTCAGTCCGACAAGCCAACCTCGGAGGGTGGCGACTGGGAATACGTGCCGATGTCCCAGTGGGACGACGTCGAATGAGCCCGATCTTCCGCTAAACTGCCCGCCTCGCGGGCTCCGAAGCCCGCGTTTTCGACGCTTATGGCGACCAAGACCGACAACTACGCGATCATCGCCCTCGGTGGCAAGCAGTACCGCGTTCGCGAAGGCGAGCGGCTGCTCGTCGACCGGCTCCCGACCGATGCCGGGAAGACGTTCTCGCCCTCGATCCTGATGCTCGGCGGCGACGGCAAGGCCGACTTCGAGGCGAAGGGCGTCACGGTCACGGCGCGCGTGGTCGACCACGTCCTCGGCCAGAAGATCCGGATCGGCAAGTACAAGGCCAAGAAGGGCTACAAGCGGCACAACGGCTATCGCAGCCGGCTCTCGCAGATCGAGATCGAGTCGATCGGCGGCGCGAAGGGCTCGACGCGCGCGGCGAAGCCCGTAGCGAAGAAGGAGGCCGCCGCTCCCAAGGCCGCCGAGGCGCCGAAGGGGCTGCCGAAGGACTACGAGGGCATGACCGTCGCAGCGATCGCCGAAGCTGCTCCCGGCTGGAAGCGCCCGCAGCTCGAGGCTGCGCTCGAGTATGAGCGGGAGCACGCGAAGCGGAAGGGCGCGCTCGCCGCGCTCGAGTCCGCGCTTGCGGGTAAGGAGGACTAGTGCCCCACCCGGCAATCTTCTCCGGCCTCTCGCCCGCTATCACGCGGCGCGATGCGGCGTCCTCAGTCGCGCCCGGGCTATCCAGCCCGAACGCTCCCTGCGTCCTTGCCTCGCTTGGTGCTAGCGACCGAGAAACTCGGCAAGATCACCGGGAGGAGCACTAAATGGCTCATAAAAAGGGATTGGGCTCATCGCGGAACGGCCGCGACTCGAACCCGAAGATGCTCGGCGTGAAGATCTTCGACGGTCAGACGGTGAAGGCCGGGATGATCCTCGTCCGCCAGCGCGGGACGAAGTTCCGCCCAGGTCCCGGCACCAGCATCGGCCGCGACGACACGGTCTTCGCGCTCAAGGATGGCACCGTGAATTTCCGCACGAGCGGCGAGAAGCGCTTCATCTCCGTCGTCGAAGCGGAAGCTAGCTAGCTAGCTAGAGCGCTTCTGGCGCTCGCGCCACTGGTGCAGCGTCTTCGACTTCGTGAGTGACTTCGGCGGCGCCGGCGGCGGCTTCGGATCGTGCTCTTCCAGCCAGCGCGCGGCCTCGTCCTCGGGATCGAGTCCAATGGCGCGCTCGCGCTCGGCCCGCTTCTCGGCTCCGCGACGCGTCAGGTCGGGCTTTCTGCTCACGCATGGAGCGTAGCTACCCTCAGCGGCGATGTTCCACGACCGAGCGCACATCCAGGTGCAGGCGGGGCGGGGCGGCGACGGCGGTCTCTCGTTTCGGCGCGAGAAGCACGTCCCGAAGGGCGGACCGGACGGCGGTGACGGCGGCCCCGGGGGCGACGTCGTCCTTACCGCCGACTCGTCGCTGAGAGACCTGTCGAACTTCCGCGTCGGCCGACGCTTCAAGGCCGGCAAGGGCGGCAACGGACGAGGCGCGAACAAGCACGGTGCGACGGGGGAGACGCTCGAGCTCGGTGTTCCCGTCGGTACCCAGGTGCTCGACGAGGAGGAGCGCCTCGTCGCCGATCTCGCACACGCGGGCGCACGCGTCGTCGTGGCTGCCGGTGGCTCGGCCGGCCGGGGCAACAAGCGGTTCGCGACGCCGACCCGCCGCGCACCGCGCTTCGCGGAGACCGGTCTCCCCGGTGAGGAAGCGGAGCTGGAGCTGCGGCTGAAGCTGCTCGCCGACGCCGCGCTGGCCGGCTTCCCGAATGCCGGCAAGTCGTCGCTCCTCGCGCGCATCTCCAACGCGCGACCCAAGGTGGCCGACTACCCGTTCACGACCCTCGCTCCCGTGCTCGGCACTCTCGAGTCCTCCGACGGACGGCAGCTCACCGTCGCCGACGTGCCCGGACTGATCGAAGGCGCCAGCGAAGGCGTCGGGCTCGGGCACGAATTCCTCGCGCATCTCGAGCGCGCACGCCTGCTGCTGCACGTGCTCGACGCGTCCGAGCCCGACCTCCAGGAGCGGTTCGACGCGATCAACAACGAGCTCGCGGCGTACGGCGCCGCACTCGACGAGCGGCCGCAAGCGGTCGTGCTGAACAAGATCGACCTGCTGCCGGAGCCGCCTGACTTCGAGCCCGACGATCCGCGCGTCCTGCGCGTCTTCCACGTGTCGTGCGCCACGGGCGCCGGGATCGAGGAATTCCGCCGCGCCCTCTTCGAGCTCTGCTCCGGCGAGTCGCCGGCGCCTCGCGTCGACGACACGGGGCTCGTCGACTACCTCGTCTACCGGCCGCAGCCCAAGGGTCGCCCCGCCTATCGGATCTTCCGCACCGAGCGCGGTTACCGCGTGATGGGCACGCCGCCCAACGAGGAGGAGCTCGAGGCCGCGCTCCGCGCCGCCGGCGCGAAGTCCGGGCAGGAGGTCGAGATCGGCGACGAAGTGCTCGAGTTCACGTGACCGTCGCGCTCTTCGGCGGCGCCTTCGACCCGCCGCATGTCGGCCACGTTGCGCTGCTCGGGGCGGCGCCGGAGCGCTTCGCCCCGGACGAGCTCCGCGTCTTCGTCGTCGCCGAGCCGGGACACAAGCAGGTCGAGGCGGATGCGCAAAGCCGGCTGCGCCTCGCCCAGGCCGCGTTCCCCGACGCCGACGTCCAGCTCGACGAGCACGCGTACACCGTGGACATGCTGCGCGACCTCGAGCTCGACGATCCGCTGTTCCTGATCGGCGCCGACGAGTGGCGCGACTTCGCGACCTGGAAGGAGCCGGACGAGGTGCTGCGCCTGGCCCGCCTGGCGGTGGGCACACGTGCCGGCGTGGAGGACGCGGGTGACGCGCCCGAGCGCGTGACGTTCTTCCAGTTCGACTCCCCGCCGGTTTCCTCGCGCGAGATTCGCACCCGTGTCGCTCGCGGCGTCCCGATCGACGGCCTCGTCCCGCCGGCCGTCGCCGACCTGATCTGGGATTCCGGCCTCTACCGTGGCTAGACTGCGGGCAACCCGACCGGAGGATTCAAAGCACCTGAGCTCTCTCGAACTAGCCCGCCGCATCGCCAGCATCGCCCAGGACAAGCTGGCCGAGGACGTCGTCCTCCTTGATATGCGGCCCGCGTGCACCTATACAGACTTCTTCGTCGTCGTCAGCGGACGGAACCCTCGCCAGACCGTCTCGATCCACGACGAGGTCTACTCGCAGCTGAAGCGCGACAAGCTCCTCCCGGGCTCGGTTGACGGAACCAAGGAAGGCACCTGGATCGTGTCCGACTACCTCGACGTCGTGCTGCACGTCTTCACGCCTGAGGCGCGGAGCTTCTACCGGCTCGAGGACCTGTGGGCGGACCTGCCGACGCTCGACGTCGCGACGGCCTGATCGTCCTCGAGGGCGCCGTGTCGGTCGGCGCGGCGCTGGAAGGCGGCCGCCGCGAGGTCGAGCGTGTCCTGATCCGGGCCGACAAGTGGGAGAAGACATGCAAGCTCCGCGCGCTCGCGCGCCGGGCGGGGACGCGCGTGGAGCGCGTGACGCCGGAGCAGATCGATGCCGTTGCATCCGGCCGCACCCATGGCGGGATCCTCGCCGAGACCGGACCGCTGCGCTACGCCGAGCCGGTCGACCTCGCCGGGGGCGAGCGGCCGTTCGTCGCGATGCTCGACGGGATCGAGGATCCGTACAACTTCGGCTACGCGATCCGCTCGCTCTACGCGGCGGGCGCGGACGGCCTGGTTGCTCGGCCGCGCGAGTGGGGCGAGTCGGAGGCGACCGTGGTGAAAGCCTCGGCAGGCGCTTCCGACCTGTTGCCGATCGCCCATATGGAGAGCGCCGAGGCCGCGGCGGACCTGTTCAAGGAACGCGGCCTCGCGGTCGCCTGTACAGCGAAGCGCGACGCGACGCCGATCTACGACGCGGATCTCTCCGGGCCGCTCTTCCTGCTCGTCGGCGGCGAGCGCCGCGGGATCACGCGCGAGTTCCTCGGACGCGCCGACCTCGTGCTCGAGATCCCGTACCGGCGGCGCTTCTCGCTCTCGCTCGGCACAGTCGCCGCCGTCTCGGTGCTGGCGTTCGAGGTGATGCGCCAGCGGCGGTCGGCCGTCCCGCCCGTCGCGTAGGATCGCCGGCGCGGGGTGGGAGCGAAAGGAGCGGGAGATGGAGCTGATCGACCGGATCGACGAGGCGCGCGAGCACTGGGACGTCCTGAAGCATCCGTTCTACGTCCGCTGGGAGCGCGGCGAGCTGTCGCGTGACGAGCTCGCGCACTACGCCGGCGAGTACCGGCACGCCGTCGTCGCCCTGGCGCGAGCCGCCGAGGCGGCAGGGGACGAAGAACACGCGCGTGAAGAGTCCGAGCACATCGCTCTCTGGGACGATTTCGCCGCCGCGCTGGACGCGCCGCTCGACCGCAAGCCCGCGCCCGAGACCCGCGGCTGCGCCGATGCGTGGGCCCGGAACGACCCGCTCGAGGCGCTGGCCGTCCTCTACGCGATCGAATCGGCGCAGCCGGCGATCGCCGAAACGAAGCTGCGGGGCCTCGTCGAGCACTACGGCTTCGCGGAAGGCCCTGCCACGGAGTACTTCGCCCTCCATGCGAAGCGCGACATCGAGCATGCGGCGGAGGCCCGCGACGCGCTGCTTGCGGCGCGCCCGGAGGGCGACGACAGACTCGTCTCCGCGGCGGAAGCCGCGCTGCGCGCGAACTGGGAGTTGCTCGACGGCGTCGACAAGAGCTGACTGTTCACCGACAAGTAGTTGTCCGGAAGGGCAACTAGAATGTGGTCGTGCTCACGACGAACCAGAAGGGCGCGATCGCCGAAGCCGCGATCATCCACGAGGCAGCCAAGCTCGGGATTCCGGTTCTTCGGCCGACTACTGACGAGCGGTACGACATCGTGCTCGATCTCCGCGGACGGTTTGTGCGTGTCCAGTGCAATTGGGCGGCGCTTCAAGGCGAAGTCGTCGTTTCCGCTGTCGTTCGTGTCGGCGAGCGCGCGAGGGACTTCGGCACAGGTCGTACAGCTCAGACGAGATCGACGCGTTCGCCGCTTACTGCGCAGACCTCGATCGATCCTTTTACGTACCGATGGATGTTGCGCGAACGCGTCTGGCAATCCAGCTCCGCATTTCACCGGCGCGGAACAACCAGCGCCTTGGCGTGAACTGGGCTGACGACTACGATTTCGCCGCTACAATCGACCGCTCGGGGCCATAGCTCAGTTGGGAGAGCGTCTGAGTGGCACTCAGAAGGTCGCCGGTTCGAGCCCGGCTGGCTCCATCGCCTCGCAGTCGCTCGCTTGACAACTATTAGCTAGAGAAGTAACTATTCGAGAGCGAGATGGCATTCGACGTGGAGGGGGTTTTCCAGGCGCTCGCCGATCCAACGCGTCGGCGTGTGATCGAGGTGCTCGGTAACGGGGCACATCGCGCCGGCGAGCTGGCTAGGGCCGCAGGGACGTCCGCGCCCGTCATGAGCCGCCACCTGCGGGTCCTCCTCGAGGCCGGCCTCGTTGCCGACGAGCGCCTTCCCGGCGATGCGCGCGTACGCGTCTTCCGCTTGCGCCGAGAGCCGGTGCTGGAGCTCCAGGCATGGCTCGATCAGCTCCAGGCGCATTGGAACGAGCAGCTCGGCGCGTTCAAGCGCTACGTCGCCGAGCAGGAGCAGCCGTGACCGAGCGATCCGCGTCCGCAGAGGTCAAGGTCGCCCTGGACCCGACGCGCGCGTTCACGGCGTTCACGGACGAGATCGACTCCTGGTGGGTGCGCGGTCCGATCAACTTCTTCGACGCCAGCCGGGCGGTGGAGATGCGGATCGAGCCCGGCGTGGGCGGTCGGGTGCTGGAGATCTACGACGGTGCGCAAGGCGACGTTCTCGAACTCGGCCGGATCACGGTCTGGGAACCGGGCGCGCAGCTCACGTATCGCAGCCTCGTGGACGACACGGAGGTCGACGTGCGCTTCGAGGCGGTCGAAGGCGGCACCCGGGTGTCGGTGAACCAGACGGTGCTGCCGGGCGGCGAACGGGCCTTCCTGTTCTGGCCCAACGTCCTGCGCTGGCTGGGCTCCTGGTGCGACGAGCGGGAACCCGACCGCAAGGAGATCGCTCGTCTGAGCATCGCGCTCTACTACGCCGATCCGGCCGCCGCAGCGCGCTGGCTGGCACGGGTCTTCCAGCTCGGCTCGTGGTCAGGCATCCCCGCGGAGGGCGAAGACCGGGAGTGGATCGAGCTCCACCACGGCAACGTCGCCGTCCTGCTCTTCGGCCTAGACGACGGGCAGCGCCTCCAAGACGCGGCCATTACGCACATGCCCTGGGCGTACGTCGACGACCTCGACGCCCACTTCGCCTATGCGAAAGCCGCCGGAGCGAACATCGTGTCCGAGATCGAGCAGCACGGCTACCGCGCCTACACGACCGAGGATCTGGAAGGACGCCGCTGGACGTTCGCCCAAGCCCGCCCGACGATGGCCTGACGCGAGTCAGTCGCTTGCGCGCGCCCGCTTGAGGCCGTCGAGGATCAGGCCGAGCCCGAACTCGAACTCGCCTTCGCCCTCGTCGCTCGCCGCCGCGACGTGCTGCTCCGCGTGCTCGGCGAGGTACGGGTAGCCGCCGGCGCGCATCTCGCGGACGAAGCCGGCGGCGAGGTCGGCGAAGTCCTTCCCGCCGGCGAGGCTCTTCGCGGCGGCCGAATGACCGAGCTGCCACATCGTGAACCCCAGGACGTGGCTGTCCAGCGCGTGATACGCGTGATACGCCAGCTCCGCCGAAAACCCGCCTTCGCGCAGCCGTCGGAGCAGCCATTCGATGTATCGCAATCGCGCCGAGTGCCCGACCTCGCTCGAGCCGGGCGACATCACGAGGCTGCACGCCCAGGGGTGCCGCAGGAACGCTTCGTGGGCCGAGATCGCGCATTTGCGAATGGCCACGTCCCACTCGTCTTGGCTCGACGGCAGCTCGATCTCGCGGACGGCCAGGTCGACGATCCCGTCGAGGATCTCGCCCTTGTTCGCGACGTGGTTGTAGAGCGACATCGCCTCGACGCCGAGCTCCTGCGCGAGCCTACGCATGCTCAGCGCCTCGAGCCCGTCGGAGTCGGCGAGAGCCAGCGCCGCGTTCAGCACGCGCTCCTTGCTCAGGGGCGTCCGTCGAGTCGCGCTCTCCGCCATACGCCGAAGCTTACACGGTAAGTCCTTGACAGGCTTACGCTGTACGCATAGCTTACGGCGTACACTTACAACGTATGTAATGGGAGGATGGATGAACCCGATGAGAGCGATCGTCCACGACAGGTACGGCCCGCCGAATGTTCTCAAGCTGCAGGAGATCGAGAAGCCGGAGGTCGTCGACGACGCTGTGCTCGTGCGGGTCCACGCCGCGTCGGTGAATCGGCTGGACTGGTACGGCGTGACGGGCACGCCCTACGTCGCACGCGTCTTGGGCGGGCTGCGGAAACCCAAGGATCCAGGGCTCGGCGTCGACTTCGCCGGGACGGTGGAGGCGGTCGGAAAGGACGTCACGCACGTTCGACCCGGTGAGGAGGTCTTCGGCGGTCGCACCGGAGCGTTCGCCGAGTACGTGTTGGTTCGCGATGCCGTCGCACCGAAGCCGGCCAACCTGACGTTCGAGGAGGCGGCGGCCGTGCCCGTGGCCGCGCTCACCGCGCTACAGGGCTTCCGCGACAAGGCGCAGCTTCAGCCGGGGCAGACCGTCCTCGTCAACGGCGCCTCGGGAGGCGTGGGCACGTTCGCCATCCAGATCGCAAAAGCGCTCGGGGCGGAAGTGACCGCGGTGTGCAGCACGAGGAACGTCGAGCAGGCGCGAGCGCTCGGCGCCGATCACGTCGTCGACTACACGTGCGAAGACTTCACGCGCAGCGAACGGCGCTACGACGTGCTCTTCGACGTCGCCGGGAGCAGGTCGTGGCGAGCATCCAAGCGCGTGCTCAAGCCCGAGGGGATTCTGGTGATGGCGGGAGCGCCCAAGGGCAACCGTATGTTCGCGCCTCTGGGGCGCATCGCCAGGGTGCGTCTGGCGTCGAGCCCCAGCAGCCAGAAGTTCGTCTTCTTCGTCGCGAACCTGAACACGGAGGATCTTGGGGTTCTGCGAGAGCTGATCGAGGCTGGAAAGGTCACGCCGGCCGTCGAGAGGCGCTACGAGCTCAGCGAAGTCGCCGACGGTCTCGCGTACATGGGAGAGGGACACGCCCGCGCGAAGATCGTGATCACCGTGCCAGGCGTATGATTCATCTCTCGTAACAAGCGCCGATCGCCAAGGAGCGGAAGATGCGCGCAGCAGTCATGTCAATCGAAAAGGGCTTTTCGACCTATTCGGAGGGTATGGCTCGTGTCGCAGAAAACGCTCAACTTGGGGATCCTGGCGCATGTAGACGCCGGTAAGACAACTCTCACCGAACGCCTGCTCTACGAGAGCGGCGTCATCGACGAACTCGGCAGTGTCGATGCCGGCACCACGCAGACCGATTCGCTGACGCTGGAGCGCGAGCGCGGCATCACGATCCGGTCGGCCGTCGCCTCGTTCGCACTCGGGGACGTCCACGTCAACCTGATCGATACGCCGGGGCACCCGGACTTCATCGCCGAGGTGGAACGGGTGCTGAGCGTGCTCGACGGCGCAGTTCTCGTGCTGTCCGCCGTCGAGGGCGTGCAGCCGCAGACGCGGATCCTCATGCGAGCGCTGCAGCGGCTGCGCATTCCGACGCTCATGTTCGTCAACAAGATGGACCGCCCGGGAGCCGGCGACGAGCGGGTGCTGAAGGCGATCTCGGAGCGCTTGACGACAACGGCCGTGCCGATGGGAACCGGGCCGTTGAGCCGCGCGGCGGAGGTTCTCGCAGAGCGCGACGACGGGATCCTGGCGGCCTACGTGGACGACGAGTCTCGTGTCGGCTACGAGGCCCTTCACGTGGCACTCGCGTCTCAGACGAAGCGAGCGCAGGTGCACCCCGTCTTCTTCGGGTCGGCGATCACCGGCGCGGGTGTGAAGCAGTTGATGGCAGGTCTGGCGGAATTCCTGCCGGCGTCCCAGGGCGATCCCGACGGCCCCGTCTCCGGGACGGTCTTCAAGATCGAACGCGGCGCGAGCGGGGAGAAGATCGCCTACGTCCGGATGTTCTCGGGGACGATTCGCACGCGCGACCGGCTGCGCTTCGGTCGCGATCTCGCGGACAAGGTGACCGCGATCGCGGTCTTCGAGCGCGGGCCCGCCGTCCAGCGTCCGTCCGTCGCCGCGGGCGCGGTCGGAAAGCTCTGGGGTCTCGGCGAGATACAGGTCGGCGATCGGACCGGCGAGAGCGGAAGCGTTGGAACGGACCATCGGTTCCCTCCTCCCACGCTGGAGTCCGTCGTCGTCGCCCGCAATCCGGGCGACCGCGCGCGGCTCCGCACGGCGCTCGCGCAGCTCGCCGAGCAGGACCCGCTGATCAACGTCCGGCAGGACGACACTCGCCAGGAGATCTCCGTCTGGCTCTATGGGGAGGTTCAGAAGGAAGTCATCGAGGCGACGCTGGCAAACGAGTTCGGCCTCGACGTCTCATTCAGCGAAACGACGCCGATCTACATCGAGCGACCGATCGGCACCGGCGAGGCCATCGAGATCCTCCACGCCGAATCGAATCCGTTTTTCGCCACGATTGGACTGCGCGTCGATCCTGCGCCAGCCGGCTCCGGGATCGATTTCAGGCTGCAGGTCGATCCTCGAACGGTGCCGCTGTACGTCTACAAGACGGTCGGAAGCTTCACCGAGCACATGGACGAGTACGTTCGCGAGACTCTGCGAGAAGGCCTCCTTGGTTGGCAGGTCACGGACTGCATCGTGACGATGACCAAGTGCATCTACAGCATTCCTGACGGTCCTCCGTCTCGACGGGGGCCGCCCAGCACCGCCGCCGACTTCCGAAAGCTCACGCCTCTCGTCCTCACACAGGCGCTCGAGCGGGCTACGACAGCGGTCTGCGAGCCGATCGTCCGAGTCGCCATCGAGGTCCCGACGGGCACGATCGGGGCGGTCATGGCTGTGCTGGGGCGCCTAGGTGCTGCCGTTGAGACGCCGGAGCCGCGCGGGAATCTCTCCAGGATCGAGGCGGTTTTGCCCGCCGCGCGCGCGGATGACCTCCAGCGGCAGCTACCGGGGCTGACGGGCGGCGAGGGCGTGCTCGAGTCCACCTTCGCCGGCTACCAGCCCGTGAGCGGCGACCAGCCGACCCGCCGTCTGGGTGCGGCCTAAGCCGAGGAGAAGCAGGATCGGTGCCAGGGCGATTCCGAGGCGGAGATCCGCGCGCAGCATCGGGCTCGCCACGACATCCATGCTCGAGTGGAGCGTGAGGTACGTGAAGAAGGTCCAGACGGGCAGCGCGCTGCGCCGGCCGATGAGGTCGTACGCGAGGGCGCCGAAGAGCGCGGCGGCCGAGTAGTACGCAACGGTCTGCGAGTCGAGCGAGACCTTCGTCGCGAGCGCGAGGAGCAACACGACTTCCGGGCGTCCGCGCAGGACCGCGAGTGTCGCGACGGCCAGGCAAGCAGCAAGCTGGGCGGCGCGAAGCCACGACGGCGCGTCGCCGGCGGCCAGGTGGAGCACGCGCAGGCCGGAATCCGACGCGATCCCTGGGATGTACCGACCGGAGGCCGCGAGAGTCCGGGCATCCCCGAGCACGAACGGCGCCGCGGCGCAGGCGACCGCGACGGGCGTGATCGCGAATGCGAGCAACCGGCGTGCCGGGAGGGCCGCAAGGAGTGGGGCGGCGACGATCGCCCACGGCTTGCACGTGACCGCCGCGGCCAGGGCGAATCCGGCCACGTACGGCTTCCTGGAGACCACGGCCCAGACGACGAGGGAGAGGGCGGCGAGCGCCAGCGCGTCGTCGATGTGCCCGGTGAGGGCGAGCTCGTTCCCCATCCGGACGAGCAGGAGGCCGCCGACCAGCGATGCGACCTGGAGCTCCCGGCGCTGCCGCAATGGCACCGCAACCATGGCCGCACACTCGAGCACGAAGATCGCGACGAGGCCGAGGGCGGCGATCGCGACGTGCGCTGCGAACCAGCCGTTCGTGCCGAGCGCGAGCAGCCCGCGCGATACGACAAGGCTGAGCGGGCCGGTCGTCAGCTCGGGATGGTCGGCGAACAGATGGACGCCGCCGCGCCCGCCTTGGCCGTAGCTCCCGCCGAAGAGCGCGCGACCACCGTCCGCGTAGTAGTGCCAGTCTCCGCCGATGCCGTGGGGCTCCAGAGACCACCCGGTTCCGGCGCCCACGAGATAGGCGGCGAGGAGTGCGAAGAGGACAAAGCGAAACCGCGCTACGGCAGCAACGACGCGGAGGAGCGGCGTCTCCCAATCGAGCCGCAGGCCCGCAGCGGGCACGCGCGATGCATCGATCGCGTCCATCCCCGAGACATCGGCAGACGGCGGGCCGGTCCGTACCCTGAGCCCGTCCTGCAGGAAAGGCGCGGCCCCCGCCGTAGGGTCGTTTAGTCTTTCTCCAATTCGACTGGGAGGCGGCATGACCGACGACGAGCAGAAGGATGAGCAGGACGACGAGGCCGAGGAGACGTACGAGAAGCCGGAGGTCGAAGACCTCAAGTCCGACGAGGGCCCGACCTCGACCGCGGCTGGTCTCTCGAACGGCGGGCCTGGATGAGCCCCGACCCTGACGAGGAGGTTGAGGCGTACGAGCCACCGGAGGTCGAGGATCTCGACACCGGTAGCGAGCCGGCTGTCACGGCTGCCGGGGCCGACTCGATCATCGGCTAGAGCGTGCCGGCGCAGGTTTTGACGCGGACGCTCGTCCGCCGGATGCCGGTACGCATGCGTGACCGCGCAGGTGACAGCCTGAGGCTGCGCCGGCTTGCGAACCGCCTGGGCTATCTGGATGCGCGTCGCGCGCGCGAAGCTCCTCCGCTCCGGCCTGTCGGCGTGAAGCTCGAGCTGACCGCGCTTTGCAACCTCCGCTGTCCGTTTTGCTACACGGACTCCCCGCGCGCGACGCGCGAGCGACGCCTCGACCTCGCTGACGATGTCTGGCGCAACGTCGTCGAGGAAGCGATTGAGCTCGGTGTGCTCGAGGCCGTGGTCACGGGCGGCGAGCCGTTCCTTCGCCGCGAGCTCACGCTAGAGCTGGTCGAGCGACTGGGCGGCGCCGGCGTCGGTGTGACGATGAACACGAACGGGTGGTTCGTCGATGAGGAGGTCGCCATGCGGCTCGGCGGGGTCCCCGGCCTGCAGGTCAAGGTTTCGATCGACGGAGCGACGCCCGAATTGCACGACGGAGCCCGAGGCGCGATCGGAAGTTGGGAGCGGGCGGTCCGCGCGGTCGACCTTCTGCGCCAGCGTGGCGTTCGCGTCCATCTCAACCACGTCGTCACGCCGACGAATCACGCCTACGTCGGCGATGTCTTGGAGCTGGGGTGGACGCTCGGTGTCGCTTCCGTCCGGCTCACGGAGGCCTTTCCGGTGGGCGCAGCAGCTCGCGCGGGCGACTGGGCGGTCGACCGCGGCGCGCTGCGGCGCGCGGCAGCGTCGTTCCGCGCGCGGCGCGGCGAGGACATGAGCGTCAGCGTCGTGCCGGGCACGCTCGCGGGCCTCGCGACGATCGAGAGCGTCGCGCCAGCAGCGTTGCTGGTCCGACCCGACGGATCGATTTGGATCCACTCGGTCGAGCCGTTCGCATTCGGACGCGTGCCCGACGACTCGCTTGCAGAGTGCTGGCAGCGCATCGTCCGTGGCTGGCGCGACCCCCGCATCGCCGATTGGGCCGGCGCGATCCGCAATCGGGACGACATGCCGCGCTCCGGGCTCGCTCCGTACCGTGATTCGGCGCTGGACATCACCTCGGCAACCCCGCTTCCGGCCGAGCGTGAAACGCCGTCCGAGCCTCCGCCTGCGCTGCCCGAGCGCACGCGCGGGCTCGGCACCGGCTCGCCCGAGATTGCGCGCACGCACGCCCTCGAGCTGGTGCGGACGCGGCGCTACGCGCGAATGCCGATGCGCTCCGTTGCAGAGGCGGGCGGGGGCGCGTACCTCCGTCTGCTCGACAGCGGTCGCGTCTTCCGGCTCAACGCACAGGCTGCCCTGGTGCTGGATGCGTGCACCGCCGCGACCGTGGCAGACGCAGCGCGGGCGCTCGAGGAGCGTTACCCGGTTGTCGACCCCGCCCGTGCGCTCGACGACGTCCTGTCATGTATCCGTGCGCTCGAGGCGCGCGGTGTGCTCGTTCCCTATGAATCGTCGAGCGCGACGAGCTCTCGCTCCGCCAGCGCGGACACGAACGTGGTGGCGTCGCTGGTTGCACGCGCTGCGTCGATCCCGTAGTCCTCGGCGAGCCGGGCCCCGAGCTCCTCGATCGACGTCGGGGCTTCGAGGGCCTCCCAGAGGATGCCTGCGGTGCCGTTGAGCCGCACGTATCGGCCGCCGTCCGGATCGAGGACGACCGTTGCTCCGCGAACCCGCTCTGCAAGCGCGTTCGGCGCCCTCGAGACGCGGGTGTGCGGGCTGAGCACGCTGCTAGCGTAAGGCCCCGTGCCAGCCGCGGGAAGCCTGTACGGATTCGACGTGGCTACCGAGGTCCCGCTGGCGCGCCTTCGGATCGACGCGGGGCGACGCGGGATCGTTAGGCTGGGCCTGGCGCACGTTGGCGAGCCGTCGGGCGGCGAGGTCGTTCACGAGTGGTTCGGCCCGGAAACGACCTTTCGCATGCACCGTGTCGGCGAACGCCTGCATTGCACGTGCAGCGTCACCGGGTCGTTCGTCGTCGACGCTGCGGCCGGGTCGATCCAAGCGGAGCCCAGAGCCGATCGCGGCACCGACGAGATGTGGGAGCACCGCATGGTCGGGACCGCTGTGCCGCTGCTGCTGGCCGAACGCGGCGATCTGGTCGTGCACGCCGCAGCGATCGAGACCGACGTCGGGGCCATCCTCCTCGTCGGCCCTGCGGGCCGCGGGAAGTCGACGCTCGCCCTCACCGCGCCCGCTCTCGGCCTTCGTGTCCTCGCAGAGGACGGCGTGGACGTCGACGGCGACGGCGTCGTCTGGCCCGGCCCACGCGGCGTGCGAATCCGGCAGGATGTCGTCGACGCGCTCGAGCTCGAAATGCGCGCGCGGCCCGGAGCGACGCCGCGCCGGAAGGCGACGTACTTCATCCCCGACGCGCTCTACGCGGACGACCCGGTTCGTCTCTCCGCTGTCGTCCTGCTGGCCGAACGGTCGCGGGAAGGTCTCGTCACCGAGCTGCTCGACTCTGCCGCCGCCGTCCCCGCGCTCGTCCCGAGCCTGATCTTCGGCGGCTCGGACCGACTCGCGCAAGCGTTCGGGCTCGCCTGCGGGCTCGTCGAACGCGTCCCGGTCTTTCGCGCCGCGATGCCTGACGACTTCGCCGCCACGCCGGATGCACTCCGGGAACTTCTGGACCTAGCGACGCGGCGCAAGCCCGGACAGGGCCCGGCGCAGGTGCCGCGCGACGAGCGTCCAAACGGGAGCGCCGTCACCGCCGACCGTTCCCTCTAGCCCGGCGCGCGTGGGGACGAGCACGTCCCGGACGTAGCCGGGCCGTTCGCCCCAGGGCAGCGCCGCAAGCCGGCCGACGTGCGTCGACGCGCGCAGATCGAGCTCCTCGGCCGCGCGTAACGGCCCGAAGGCGGGACGCGGCCCCGGCGGCAGCGGGCGCGCGCGGTCGAAGCCGAGCAGCGCGGCGGGATAGTCGAGCGCTCGATGCAGCACCCAGGCGAGGCCGAGCTCCTGCCCGAGCTCGAAGGCGCTCAGCCACTCCTCCGTGCTCGAGGCGGAACCCACGAGCGCGAGGTCGTGGATCCAGTCGAGCCGCTTCGCCCGGTCGCCGAGCAGGTGGACGGCGACGACGAGCAGCTGCTGCGGAAGAGCGGCGACGAGCGCCCCGCCGACCTCGCCGGCGCCGGAGCTCAGCAGGTCGTATGACAGCGCCTCGCCGAGCCGGTCGTCGCTCACGCGCCAATGCAGCTCGACGTCGACGCGGCCGGCCCCGGAGCCGCGGACGAGGTGGACGTCGTGCCCGAGCTCCTCGCCGAAGCCGGGCCGGAATTCTTCGAGTGGCTCGAATCCTGCGGCGACGAGTGCCTTGACGCCGTCAGGCAACTCCTCGCGAGGGACGAGCAGGTCGATATCCACGAATGGGCGCAGGCGAGGGTCGGCGTAGAAACGATCGGCCACCGCGGGCCCTTTCAGCAGCAGCGGCGGCTGCGGGAGCGCGGCGACGACACCGGGAAGCTCGCGGCGCAAGAGGGACGAACGCACGACCTGCACCGCGAAACGGCGCGAGAGCTGCTCCGCCACCGCGCTTGGGACGGAGATCCGCCCCTCGTCCGCGGCAGCGAGCACGAAGCCGACGACGTTGTGGAAGACCGCGCCGTCCGCGAGCGCTCCGGGCTCGATTGGCTCTGCCGGATCACCGCGCACCAGCGCCGCGAGCGTGGGCACCGCGCGAGCGTGGGGAAGCGAGAACGGCCGCCGCCTCAGCACGGCGTCACGCTCCGGCTCAGGGGGTGACGCGCACGGCGCCGACGTAGCCGAGGCCGTACGCGGGATCGGACAGCGACGAGATCTTGACCACGTCGCCGGTGTGCGGGGCGTGGATGAACTGCCCGTTCCCGATGTACATGCCCTCGTGGCCGGGACCGTAGGACTGCATGTGGAAGAAGACGAGGTCGCCGGCCTGCAGCGCGTCGTTCGGCCCGAGGCGCCGGCCGACGTTCCACTGATAGCCGGTGAAGTGCGGCAGCGAGAGGCCGAGCTGGGCGTAGACGTACATGACGAGCCCGGAGCAGTCGAACCCGCCCGGAGCGGCGCCGCCCCAGACGTACGGCGTCCCGAGGAATCGTTCTGCGAGCACCACCGCTTGGACGCCGGCCGGGCTTCCGGGCGGCACGGCGAGGCCGGCGCCCGCGAACGGTTCCGGAGTGGAAGAAAGGCCCGGGACCCGCGTTCCGCTCAAGCCCAGGACCGCCCAGGGCATCGCCGCCTGCGGGCTCGTCGCGGTCCGCGTCCCCACCTGCGCCGCGCGCGCGAGGCCGACGAGGATCTGGGTGCCCGCCGGCAGCCCGTCGTACGGTGCGCCGAGGAACACCCTCAGGCCGACGACTCCGCTCGTGCGCTTGTCCGCCCCCGGGATCGTCGCCTGCTGCAACACGACTGCGTAATCGCCGCCGTCCAGCGAGAGGACGTCGTTTGGCGAGGCGTCGCGCAGGAAGCCGTCTACGACGAGGTTTTCGACCTGCGCGCCCGCAGTTCCCTTCGCGGGGACGAAGAGCCGGTCGATCTGGATCCGTCCGCCGAGCATCGACACGTGCTCGAGCGTGACGCCCGCGGACGTGGCCTTCGACGACACGACCGACAGGACGGACCCGTCCGCCGGGTAGGCGAACGAGCCGGTGCCGGCGCGGCGCACGAGCGTCCCGTCGGCCTGGCGGATCTCGGCGAGCCCGAGCGTGTCGGCTGCGTTGGCCGCGGGGGCGAGGGCGCATGCGAGTGCCGCCGCGACGAAGAGCCTGCGCACCATCGCGCCGAGGATACTCGCTAAGACCGGCGGGGAGGTGGTTTCGAATGGCATGCGCCCGATCCCTTCGAGACCTGTTCGTCGGTCGGCGGATCGAGGACGAGGAGCTCGGGGACGGTGACCGGAATCAGCCCTCGAGCGCGCATCGCCGGCAAGACCGTCTCCAGCGCCGTGATCGACGGCGCGCCCATGAGGTTCTCGTGCATCAGGACGATCGCACCCGGGCGGATCCGGTCGTTGAGGTTCTGGGCGATCTCCGCTGCGCTAGGCGTCGACGCCTGCGATGCGTCTCCGCTATCGACGTTCCAGAGAACCTGCAGCATGTTGAGGGCCATCACCCCCGCATCGACCGCTTCGTTGTGCGCGCCGAAGGGGGGCCGGAACAGTCGAATCTTCCGCTTCAGCACCCTTTCCATGACCTTCTTCGGGTGCCGCAGCTGGAACTCCAGCTGGCCGGGAGGCAGGTCGGTGAGCTTCGGGTGGTCCCAACTGTGCGTCCCGGCGGCCCCGAAGCGAAGCTCGAGACGGGCCAGCCCCGGACGTTCGGCAACGTACTTGCCGAGGAGGAAGAACGTGGCGCGGGCCTGGTTTCGGCGCAGGAGATCGAGAAGTCCAGCCGTGTTGGGGCCAGGACCGTCGTCGAAGGTCAGGGCGACGTAGGGGCCGTTGCCACCGCCGCAAAAGATGGGGAGTCCGGTCGTGGCGAAATGGTTGATCGCAGTGGTCTGTTCGCGTGGCGTAGGCCCGTTCGAGCCGGCGGACCAGGCGGGCACGGCCAGCGCGGCCAGGACGGCTGCAGCCAGCAGCGACCGTCGCCGCAGAACGCACACGCGTGGGAGGGTAACCGGTCTTGCGGTTTACGTGTTAAGCCGCGCGGGCGGAAGCGAGCTCACGCCGCTCTGCCAGACGCTGCAGCGCGCGAGCCTCGATCTGGCGAACCCGCTCGCGCGTGAGCCCGAGCCGGCGCC
>JBDTZN010000168.1:0-3503 GCA_040005095.1 Thermoleophilia bacterium
CATCGAGTTCACGGCGGCGTTCGACGTCACCGCGGACAAGGTCGGCAAGGACCTGTCCGACGCGATCTGGGCGCATCCGAACGACACGATCAAATTCGCCGACGTCCCGAAGACCGGCATCACGGTCGGCCGCGGGATGACCCACGACGGCATCGGCAAGTACATCTCCGAGGTCGTGACGAAGGCGCCCGGCGAGACCGACGACATCGTCGGGATCCTGCGCGACACGAACACGGACGTCGTCGTCAACTACCTCCCCGTCGGCTCCGAAGCCGCCGCGAAGTGGTATGCGGAGCAGATCCTCGAGGCCGGGTGCGCAATGGTGAACTGCATGCCGGTCTTCATCGCGCGCGAGAACTACTGGCAGAAGCGCTTCGAGGAGAAGGGCCTGCCGATCATCGGCGACGACATCAAGTCGCAGGTCGGCGCCACGATCACGCACCGCGTGCTCACCTCGCTCTTCCGCGAGCGCGGCGTCCACCTCGACCGGACGATGCAGCTGAACGTCGGCGGCAACTCCGACTTCCTGAACATGCTCGAGCGCGACCGCCTCGAGTCGAAGAAGATCTCGAAGACGAACGCGGTCACGTCGATGCTCGACTACGACATGGGCGCGGGGAACGTCCACGTCGGCCCGTCCGACTACGTGCCGTGGCTGACCGACCGCAAATGGGCGTTCATCCGGCTCGAGGGCTCGGCTTTCGGGGACGTGCCGCTCAACATCGAGCTCAAGCTCGAGGTGTGGGACTCGCCCAACTCGGCCGGCATCGTGATCGACGCGGTCCGGATGGCGAAGCTGGCGCTGAACAACGGCGTCGCGGGCGCGCTCGAGGGCCCGAGCTCGTACCTGATGAAGTCGCCGCCGAAGCAGATCGTCGACGACGAGGCGTACGAGGCGACCGAGAAGTTCATCAAGCAGTACGCGCGTAAGACGGCTAAGAAGCCGGCCGCAGCCACCGCCTAGCGCCTCTCCGTACCAGGGAACGCCCTGCACGCGGCGAAACGGGAAATCCCGTGCCGCTCAGGGCGTTTCTCGGTCTGCTCGCCCTCGCCGCGGCCCTGTCCTTTCCGGCCGGGTCCTATGCGGCGGGGAGCGCCCGCGTGGCCGCACTTCAAGTCGCGCTGAAGGCCCGTGGGCTGTACGGCGGGCCTGTCGACGGATATTCGGGGCCTGGAACGCGACGTGCGATCCTGCGCTTCCAGCGCCACAGGCATCTCGCGGTGGACGGCGTCGTCGGTCCGCACACCCGGCGCGCCCTCGGGCGGCTGGGGCGGCATCCGCTCGGAACCCGGCCGCTCGGGCCTGGAGTCGTCGGCTGGGACGTGACCGCGCTGCAGTTCCTGCTTGCCTGGCACGGCTTCCCGTCGGGCGCCTTCGACGGCGGTTTCGGCAACCGGACGGAGGCCTCAGTGCGGCGCTTCCAGCGCTGGGCCGGGCTCAGCGTGGACGGGCGCGTCGGACCCGCGACAATTCGAGCCCTCTCGCGCCCGCGTGCGACGTCGCCAATCCGCCTGGCGTGGCCTTTGCAGGCGGCGATCGGAGACCGATTCGGACCGCGTAGCGGAAGATTCCATGCGGGAATCGACCTGCCGGCCCCTACCGGACGGGGAGTCGCAGCCACAGGCCCCGGCCGTGTGACGTGGGCGGACTGGCGTGACGGCGGTTGGGGGAACCTCGTGGTGATCGCCCACCGAGGCGGCGTGCGCTCGATGTACGCGCATCTCTCGCGCATCGACGTCCGCCTCGGCGAGCGGGTCGGTGCGGGCTTCCAGGTCGGCCTCGTGGGCGCGACCGGCGACGCGACGGGGCCTCACCTCCACTTCGAGCTGCGCCTGCGCGGAGCCGCGATCGATCCACTCACAGCCCTCCGGGGCTAGCATCCGGGGCTCGATGGGCCTTCGAATCTGCTTCGTCACGCCCTTTGCGTGGTCGCAGCCTCACGACGTCAACGAGCATGTTGCGGGAGTCGCCAGCGAGCTGCGCAAGCTTGGGCACTCGGTCACCGTCCTCGCACCGTCGACGCGCGCCGCGGACCTGCTCGCGGGCCGGCGCGCGCTCGCGGACGGCGCGGACGCCGAGCTCATCGCGGTCGGGCCCGCTGTTCCCATCTCCCGCCGCAGCCGGATGGGCGTCCCGGTCGGCGTGCGCGCGAATGTCTCCCTTGCGCTCGCGGTCGGACAGTACGACGTCGTCCACGGGCTCGAGCCCGGGCTGCCGAGCATCTCGTACCTCGCGCTTCGGGACGCCGAGGCGCTGGCGGTCGCGGGCTTCTTCTCGGCGGACCGGATCGGCTACCCGCCCGCGCGTCCGCAGCGGGAGCGCCTGCTCGGCCGGCTCGACGCGCTCGTAGCAAGCTCGGAAGCGACCGCGGCCGCGGCGGCCGAGCGCTATCCGGGCAGCTACCGGATCGTGAGCGAGGGCGTCGACCCGGAGCTGTTCAAGCCGGGAACGAAGCGCAATCTCATCGTGATCGAGTGGCGGGCGACCGAACGGCCGCTCGCGCGCGCAGCCCTGCGCGCCGCCCGCGAGCTCGACGGCTGGGAAGTCGTGCTCCTGCGGACGAAGCCGTTCACCGGGCGGCCGTACGTGCCCGCATCGGTCGCCGACCGCGTTTCGGTGCTGACCGCTCGGGACGGGGCCGCCCGTGCCCAGGTGCTCTCCGAGGCCCTGATCTTCGTGCCGGCTGCGAACGGGCTGAGACGGCTCGCGCTCGAGGCGGCCGCTTCCGGCGCGGCAATCGCGGCTCCGCCGGGCGTCGAGGAGCAGCCCGAGCTCGCGGCCGCGGCGATGGCGCGCCTCGCCGAGGACGACTCGTTCCGCGAGCGCTCGGCGGCGAAGGCCCTCGCGGGCATCGAGGGGGAGAGCTTCGAGGCGGTCGCGCGGGAGCTCGACGCGCTCTACGCCGACCTCGGCGGCAAACGGCGCGGAAAGGGGCGCCGCGACAGCGATCCCCTGGCCGACCACGACTGGATCGTCTGCGACCTGCACATGCACACGAGCTGGTCGCACGACTGCTCGATCGAGCCGGCGGAACTCGTCGCGCACGCCGACGAGCACGGGCTCGGAGCGATTGCCGTCACCGACCACAACGCCTTCGGCGGCGCGCTGGAAGCCGTCGAGCACGCCGCCGGCACCGACCTGACGGTCATCCCCGGCGAGGAGATCAAGACGGACGGCCAGGGCGAGGTGATCGGGCTCTTCCTGCGCGAGGAGATCGAGCGCGGAATGCCGTTCGGGGACACGATCGCCGCGATCCGCGCCCAGGGCGGCCTGGTCTACCTCCCCCACCCCTTCGACCGCATGCACGCCATCCCCGAGCCGGCGACGATCCACCGTCACCTGGCCGAGATCGACGTGTTCGAGGTCTACAACGCGCGCCTGCTCTTCGAGGCGTACAACGACGAGGCGCTGCGCTTCGCGCGCAAGTACGACCTGACGATGGGCGCCGGCTCCGACGCGCACGTTCTCCAGGGCGTCGGCACCGGAGCGCTGCGGATGCGCC
>JBDTZN010000169.1:0-3502 GCA_040005095.1 Thermoleophilia bacterium
CAGACCGCCTCGATCGGGATCGGCGCCGCGCTCGTGACCGTCCTCGACTACCGGACCCTGCTCGCGGCCATGACGACCGTCACCATCCTGTGCGGCGTCTATCTGCTCACGCGCGAATCGGAGCCGGACGTCGTGCTCTCCGTTCCTGCGCCGGTTCCGGCGGAATAGACCGGTCCGGCCGCTAGTCTGCGCCAATGGCGACAGCCAAGGGCAAGGCGCTCGTCACGGGCGGCGCGGGCTTCATCGGCTCGCACCTCACCGAGCTCCTGCTCGGCGACGGCTGGGACGTCTACGCGCTCGACGACCTCTCGACCGGCTCCCGGGACAACGTCGCACACCTCCGCGACGACCCGCGCTTCCACCTCGTCGTCGACTCCGTGCTCTCGCACACCGTCGTGAACGAGCTCGTGAACAAGGTCGACGTCGTCTATCACCTCGCGGCGGCTGTCGGCCCGCGGCTGATCGTCGAGCGGCCGGTGCACACGATCGTGACGAACCTGGACGGCACCGAGAATGTGCTCGACCACTGCGTGCGTTTCGGCAAGCGCGTCCTCGTCGCGTCGACGTCGGAGATCTACGGCGATCACCGCACTCCCGATCCGCTCCGCGAGGACTCGCGCCGGGTCTATGGCCCGACGACGCAGAAGCGCTGGCTCTACGCCGACTCGAAGGCGATGGACGAGTACCTCGCGCTCGCCTACCGGCAGGAGCGCGGACTCGAGTTCGTGATCGCGCGCCTCTTCAACACGGTCGGCCCGCGTCAGAGCGGCCAGTACGGGATGGTCGTCGCGCGGTTCGCGCAGGCCGCGGTCTCGGGCGCGCCGCTCGAGATCCACGGCGACGGGTCGCAGACGCGGACTTTCTGCCACGTCCAGGACACGATCCGTGCCCTGAAAGGGCTGATGGATGAGCCCTCGACGGTCGGCGAGATCTTCAACGTCGGGTCGCGGAACTGGATCTCCGTGCTCGAGCTTGCGCAGCGTGTGCTCGAGTTGACGGGCTCGAAGTCCGAGCTCGTGAACGTCCCCTACGACCAGGTGTACGGGCTCGGAATCGACGACATGCTCCACCGCGTGCCGGCGATCGAGAAGATCAAGGGCGCGATCGGGTGGGAGCCGCGCTTCGACCTCGACCAGATCCTCCACGATGTGATCGAGCACGCGCGGACGGCGCCGGCGGACGTCGGCGCGCCGGTCTAACGCCCAGCCCGTGAGCGCAGCGGGTTCCACAGGGCGCACCGCTCGCCGCTCGAGCTCCTGCATCCGGACGGAATCGCACGGACGTCGCTGGTGCTCGGAGACGACTGCCCTCCTGAGCTGGAGCCCAGCGGGACGGAGGCCGACGCAGTCGACCTCGTCCTCGTCGCGGGTGCGGACCTCGGGCTCGCCTTGCGCACCTCAGCTGCGCTGCTTGCTCCGGACGGGCTCCTCTACGTGGCAGCGCCGCCGCGACGGGTGGTCGGCGTAATCCAGTCGGTCGGGCTCGTGGCGGGACCGGCCCTGGTGATGTTGCGCGGGACCGGGTCGCGGCGCCTGCTCGTGCCGGTGCAGGCGGCGCGGTACGCATTCGACCGGCTCGTCCCTGCGGCGGGCTGGCGAGGACGTGCGGCGCGGCTCGCGGTGAGCGCCGGCGGCGCGAGACTTCTCCCCCACTTCACCCCGGGCGGGGTCGTCGCCCGCCGGCCGGGAGCGCGACCGCTGCACGACTGGCTCAGGGCGGAGGGCGGCGTCGATGCCTCGTCCGCGATCGTGTCGTGGGGCGACGGGCCGTCGCTCGTCGTCCACGCCGACGGGACCGTGGTGAAGGTCGGCGGCCGGATGACCGAGGCCGAGACGCTGCGCGAGCTCGCGCCCGCGGCGCGCGAGGCCGGCGCGCGAGTGCCCGAGGCGATCCGCACGGGCTCGGTGGCGGGTCTGCCGCTCCTCGTGGAGTCCGCCCTCCCCGGCCGGCCGGCCGGCCTCGGCGCGCCTGACGCCGAGCAGGCTCCCGGCGTTTCTCGATGAGCTTGCGGGCTGGCTCGAGCGCTGGCACGTCGCGACCGCCGCGCCCCGCCCCGCCGGACGGGCCGAGCTCGAGCGGGCGATCGTCGCCCCCCTCGGCGCGCTCCAGCTCGGCGCCGAGCACCGCCGCCGACTGGAGGAGCTGTGCGCACGCGCCGAAGGAGACGCAGTGCCATTCGTGGCCGCGCACCATGATTTGACCACCGCCAACGTGCTCGTCGGCGACGGCCTCGGGATCGTCGACTGGGACGCGGCAGAGGCGGCCGCTCTGCCGCTGACGGATTTCTTCTACGCCGCCGCGGATGCGCGGGCGGCCGCGACCGGCTTTCGCGACCGGGTCGGAGCTTTCGGAGCGACGTTCGGCCCCGATGGGAAGCCCGCGCCGGACGTCGCCCCGCTCCTCTCGCGGCTGGTGGCAGCCCTCGAGCTCGACCCCGCCGTCGTCGAGCTCTGCTTCCACGCCTGCTGGCTCCGCCACGCGGCCAACGAGGTGGCGCAGTCCGGCCCGGGGCCTTTCATGGAGATCGCCCGGCGGGTGGCGGGCGAGGCTTGAGGATCCTCGCCGTCGTCCCGTACCCCCCGCGCGCCGACGCGACCCACGGGGGTTCGCGCGCGGCGGCCGGGCTGCTCCGCAGGCTCGCGGGCCGGCATCCGGTCGCGATCGCTTACTTGCGCGAGGCGGACGAGCCGCCGCTCGACGACGAGCTCGACCGGCTGGCCGACACGGTGCTGGAGGCCGCGATGCCCCACCTGGGTGAGTCCGTGTGGTCACAGCGCCGCCGGCGCGCCACTGCCGCGCTTCACGGCCGCCCGGCCTGGGCGGCGGAGCGTTCCATTCCCGAGCTGCACGCGCGTCTTGGGGAGCTCGCGCGCACGTGGAAGCCGGATGCGGCTCAGCTCCATTTCCAGGTCGCCTCGGTGTACTGCGACGACCTGCCGGACGTGCCTAGCGTCCTGGTCGTCTACGAGCCGGGCGCCGCGCATGCCGCCGCGGGGCGAAGCGGGCCCTCGCCTCGGCTCGACGAAGCCGTCTGGCGGCGCTTCGAACGACGCGCCCTCCGAGACGCCGACGCCACCGTGGCGCTGACTCAGCGAGACCGGGATGCGCTCCTCGAGCTCGAGCCTGACGCCCGGATCGAGGTCATTCCCCTCGGCGTGGACATCCCGCCGGAGCCGCTCGACGCACTGGGCCAGGACGAGGTCGTTTGCTTCGTCGGCAACTTCCGCCACACTCCGAACGTGGATGCGGCCAGGCGGCTTGCGACGGCGATCTTCCCGCGCGTGGCGATGAACCACCCAGGAGCGCAGCTTCGCCTCGTCGGGGCGCAGCCGCCGCCGGAAGTTCTCGCACTGACAGGGGAGCGAATCGAGGTCGCCGCCTCGGTGCCCGACGTCACGCCGGAGCTCGACCGCGCCGAGGTCGTCGCGATCCCGCTCAGGCTCGGAGGCGGGATGCGGGTGAAGACGCTCGAGGCGCTTGCGGCCGGGAAGGCGGTCGTAGC
>JBDTZN010000061.1:0-11810 GCA_040005095.1 Thermoleophilia bacterium
TCCACGGCGTCCTCGGCTTCATCGTGGGCGTGATCGTGGCGGTCGTCCTGGTTGCACTCGTCGGCCGCATGTTTGCCGGCCGGGGCGCGGCCACGGTCTAGAGGCGGATCCGGCTGGCCGCACTTGGATCGACCGGTCGGTTCAGACGGGCTGGCGGGCTGAGCCCGCCGGCCCGGACGACGGCGCCGCAAGCGTCGCCTTCGCCGACTCGACCTCGAGGGGCTCACGGCCGCGCGGGAACTCGCGCTCGGCCGTGAGCCCCCAGTCGTCGTCGCGCCAGATGTAGGTGTTTACGCGCAGTCGCTTGGGCTGGATCTCGTAGACGTGCAGACCGCGTGCCTCGCCGAGCCGATTCGGCCTGGGCTGGCCGAGACCGGGCGCGATCGAGACGACCACGCCGCGCTCTCCGCCCATTGCGACGACGAAGTCCCGGTGCTCGCTGACCGCCGCCTGGTGGATGTGTCCGGCGAGCATCAGCTCCGCGCCCGCCTCGACGAGCGAGCGGAGCACGTGGTTCCGTCGTGCCACCGGCTTCTTGCGCGACCGCCAGGGCGCTCCGAGCAGATGGTGGTGGAGGACCGCGATGCGGAAGGTTCCTTCCGGGGCTTCGGCGAAGCGCTCGGCGACGTGGGCGAGCTGGGGGTCGCGGAGCGCACCGGATTGGTGGCGCCACGGGCGGACGGAGTTGAGCCCGATGACCAAGAGCCCCTCCGTGGAGTACTCGGGCTCCGTCGTCTCCCACAAACGCTCGAACTCCGCCCAGGGTCGCGTAAAGCGTGCGGGGAAGGTGTACGGGATGTCGTGGTTGCCGGGGATCGCGAGGATCGGCGCGCCAAAGGATCGGAGAAACGCGGCGGCTCGCTCGTGCTGGTCGCGGCGGCCACGATGCGTGAGATCGCCGCTCGCGACGATCAGCGCCGGGCGCACGCGCTCGATCAGCGCGGCGAGTGCCCGCTCGACCACCGGGGCCTCGCGTGTGCCCGTATGGAGGTCCGAGACGTGGAGGATGCGTGTCGGCACGGGCGAATCAGGCTATAGATACGTCTGATGGAGGACGAGTCCACCGAGCTCTTCGACGATCTCTACCTAGGCATGAGGGCGGGCGGCGCGCTGCGCAAGCAGCGGCGCGGCGAGCCGCTGACGAGCGAGGAGCAGGAGGCGCTCGGTCGCTGGCAACGCCTTTCCACACGGCGGAAGGCGGTCGCGATTGGCGCCTTCTCGGTCGGGACGTTCGGGCTCGGCTTCACGCTCGGCGGCCTGATCTTCGGGCGCTGGCGCAAGGCCTGATCGCCATGCCCCGTTAAGCCACTGTCCCTGGGTCTGACCCCCGGACATTGTCCAGACCAGACGCGGCGGGCTTGGCTAGGTCTCGACTTCCTTCGTCGGGAAGAGCACAGTGGGCACGTCTTCCTCCGCCGGATCCTTGTCCCGGATGATCACGTCAATCAACGTCGTCAGTACTGCGACGATCGGGATCGCGAGGATGACCGCGAAGCCCCCGAACAGGAGGCCGACCGCCGTCACCGAGAACAGCACTAGCAGCGGCGACATGCCGACGGCCTCGCCCAGGACGCGCGGCATGATGATGTAGTCCTCCATCAGCCGCACGACGAGGACGGCGAGGCCGGCGAGCAGCCCGGTCTGTACCGAGTCGGTGAGCCCGACACCGATCGCCAGTGCACCGGCTGCGAGCGGCCCGATCACCGGGACGATCTCCACGACCCCGGCGAACGATCCGACGAGGATCCAGTACGGCTCCCCGACGAGCAGGAACGCGAGGGATAGGAGCGTGCCGACCAGGACGACCAGGATTCCCTGGCCGCGGACGTACGCGCCCAGCTTGAGGTCGATCAGCGTCCACGTATCCCGCACGGTCTTTCGCTTGGGGCGGGGGAGGAGCGAGCAGACGAGATCGACTGCGCGGTCGCGCTCGAAGATCCAATAGGCCGCGCTGGCCAGCACGAAGAACACTGCGATCAGTGCTTCGAATGCCTTGACGGTCAGGGCCAGGCCGGGACGGACGAGTTCGGTCGCCGACGGAAGGTTCTTCAGACGCCGCTCGAGGCTGACGAGGACATCGTGCTTCAGACCGGTGCTTCCGCGGGCGGCTTTGTCGAGCTCCGAGCTTGTTGTGGGCAGGCTTCCGGCCGCGGCTTGCACCTGGCTGAGGGCCCGGGGGACAACGGCCCAGAGGAACAACGCGACCAGGCCGGCGAGCGCGAGGTAGTGGATCCCCACGCCGACGGCACGCGGGATGCGGCGTCGATGAAGCGCGTCGATGCCCGGTCGCATTGCGGCGGCGATGATGAACGCCAGGAAGAGCAGCGAGACGAGGAGCTTCAGCTTCCAGAGGGCGAGCGCGACCACGACGATTCCCCCGACAACGAGCGTCGCTATGGCCGCGCGGCGCGCGGTCTCGGTGTTCACGAGGGATATCTCGCCGCGCGACGAAGGTCGCAAACCCATGCTGACTGAGCCCGACGAGCGTATTTGCCTTGATTCCCGCAGACACGGGATCGTTTTACTGCGGCCTGTCGCCCAGGCGGCCGCGCTGGGTTTGCTCGGCGGCCTGGCGCTCCTGGGCGGATGGCCACTGCCGATCGCCGGTGCGGGGAGCCTCGCCCTCGGGGCCATCCTGCTCTTCGTCGCCGTATGGCAATGGGAGCGGACGCACGTGGTGGTGACCACGCAGAAGCTGTATGTCGTCCACGGAACGCTCCGGCGGCGTGCCGCGGCGGTTCGGCTCTCGCGGGTAAGCGCCATCGAGTTGGAGCAGACGCTTCTCGGGCGGCTCTCGGGGTACGGCACGCTCATAGCCGGCGACCTCGAGATCGACTTCGTGCCGGAGCCGCGACGAGTCTGCGGCCTCGTGGCGCGCCTCGGCGCCTAGTCCCCTATTGCCATGCCCTTCCCCGACACTGTCCTTGGGTCAGACCCATGGACAGTGGCTCAGGTGGACAGGAAACTGTGTTGAAAGGGTGACGATTCGTTCGATCGCACCTCGATGTGCGGCGCGGCCGCCTAGCCTCGAAACGTGCCCCGGATTCTTCGCACGCACCTGCCGGACGGGTATTTCCACGTCACTGCACGCGGCGTCGACGGGACGGAGATCTTCCGTGACGACCACGATCGTCTCGCCTACCTCCGCCTGTTCGCGTTCACCACGGAGCGCCACACGTGGGACTGCCACGCCTTCTGCCTCATGGACAACCACGTCCACCTCGTCCTCGACGCGACTCGGTGGCAGCTCTCAGCCGGAATCCAGTACCTCCACGGCGAGTACGCACAGCGATTCAACAACCGCCACGAGCGCACCGGCCACCTGTTCGGCGCGCGCTTCGCGTCGCGGGTGATCGACTCCGAGGGATACCTGGCCGACACGATCGCCTATGTGCTGAACAACCCCGTGCGGGCCGGACTGGTCGACGACCCGGACGACTATCCGTGGTCCGCCGCACGTGCCCTTTCCGAACACGTGTTCGCAAGGTACAATGCCGTCCCGAATGGCTGCCTCCGACGAGCTGATCGTCCACGGCGCCCGCGAGCACAACCTGAAGGACATCACCGTCCGCCTGCCGCGGAACGCCTTGATCTGCATCACCGGGCTCTCCGGCTCCGGGAAGTCGAGCCTTGCCTTCGACACGATCTACGCCGAGGGGCAGCGCCGCTACGTCGAGTCGCTCTCGGCCTACGCGCGGCAGTTCCTCCAGATGATGGAGAAGCCGGACGTCGACTCGATCGACGGCCTCAGCCCGGCGATCTCGATCGACCAGAAGACCACCTCGCGCAACCCGCGCTCCACGGTGGGCACCGTCACGGAGGTCTACGACTATCTCCGCCTGCTCTACGCGCGCATCGGCCATCCCCACTGCCCGATCTGCGGCAAGCCGATCGCCGGGCAGAGCCAGGAGGCGATCGTCGACCAGATTCTCCGTCTCCCCCAGGGGACGAAGTTCACGGTCAACGCGCCGGTCGTCCGCGACCGCAAGGGCGAGTACAAGGACGTCTTCGAGGAGCTCCGGCAGGACGGCTTCACCCGCGTGAAGGTCGACGGCGAGCTCCATCTGCTCGAGGAGCCGCCGGAGCTCGACAAGAAGTTCAAGCACACGATCGAGGTCGTGGTCGACCGCCTGGCGATGAAGGAAGACCTCCGGACGCGCCTCGCGCAGTCGGTGGAGACGGCATCGGCGCTGGCGGACGGACTCGTCACGATCGATGTCGTCGACGGCGAGTCGATGTTGTTCAGCGAGAAGTTCGCTTGCCCGGATCACGGCGTTTCTCTGCCCGAGCTGCAGCCGCGCATCTTCTCCTTCAACTCGCCGCACGGTGCGTGTCCGCGCTGCACCGGGCTCGGCGCCCAGCAGGAGATCGACCCCGACCTGGTCGTCCCGGACCCGACGCTCTCGGTGGGCGAGGGTGCTCTCGTGCCGTGGTCGCTCGGCAACTCGAGCTTCTACGAGTCGGTGATCAACGCCGTCGGCGAGCGGTACGAGATCGATCTCGACAAGCCGTGGCAAGACCTGACCGAGGAACAGCAGAACCTCTTCCTCTACGGCACGCACGGGGAGCGGGTCTACGTCCAGTACCGCAACCGCATGGGCCGCCGGCGCTCGTACATGCTCGCCTGGGAAGGGATCGTGTCGAGCCTCCAGCGCCGCTACAAGGAGACCGACTCGTCGACGCAGCGCGAGCGGATCGAGGAGTACATGAGCTTCCGGCCCTGTCCGGTCTGCAACGGCGCGCGCCTGAAGCCCGAGGTGCTGGCGGTCACGGTCGGGGGGAGCTCGATCCACGAGTTCACGAGGATGTCCGTCTCGCGGGCGCTCGAGTTCCTCGACGCGCTCGAGTTGACCGACACCGAGCAGCTGATCGGCCAGCGAATCGTCAAGGAGATCCGCGCTCGCCTGACGTTTCTCGACAACGTCGGCGTCGGCTACCTGCAGCTCGACCGGGCCGCGAAGACGCTCTCGGGAGGCGAGGCGCAGCGGCTGCGGCTCGCGACCCAGATCGGCTCGCAGCTCGTCGGCGTCCTCTACATCCTCGACGAGCCCTCGATCGGGCTCCACCAGCGCGACAACAACAAGCTGATCGGGACGCTCGAGCGTCTGCGCGACCTCGGCAACACCGTGATCGTCGTCGAGCACGACGAGCAGATGATGCGCGAAGCCGACTGGCTCGTCGACATGGGCCCGGGCGCCGGCGAGCACGGTGGCCACGTCGTCGCGGAGGGGACGGCAGCGAAGATCGAGCGGAACCGCAAGTCGGTCACGGGGCAGTTCCTCTCCGGCGAGCGCACGATCGCGATCCCGGAGCGGCGCGAGGAGGACACGGGCTCCTTCTGGGTGCGCGGCGCGTCGATGCACAACCTGAAGGGGATTGACGTCGAGTTCCCGGTGGGCAAGTTCGTGTGCGTGACGGGCGTGTCCGGCTCCGGCAAGTCCACGCTTGTGAACGAGATCGTCTACAAGGCGCTCGCGAACAAGCTGCACCGGATGCGTATGAAGCCCGGCGAGCATGCGGCGTGCGAGGGCATCGAGTGCTACGACAAGGTGATCGACATCGACCAGTCGCCGATCGGGCGAACCCCCAGGTCGAACCCGGCGACGTACACGAAGCTGTTCGACCACATCCGCGAGCTGTACTCGATGACGCCAGAGGCGAAGGTGCGTGGGTACAAGCCGGGCCGGTTCTCGTTCAATGTCCGCGGTGGGCGCTGCGAGACCTGCAAGGGCGACGGGACGATCAAGATCGAGATGCACTTCCTCCCGGACGTCTACGTCCCGTGCGAGACCTGCCACGGGCGACGGTACAACCGCGAGACGCTCGAGGTGCGGTTCAAGGGCAAGTCGATCGCGGACGTGCTTGAGATGTCCGTCGAGGAGGCGCTGCAGTTCTTCGCGAAGATCCCCAAGCTCCGGCGGCGTCTTCAGACGCTCCACGACGTGGGCCTCGACTACATAAAGCTCGGACAGCCGGCCACGACGCTCTCGGGCGGTGAGGCCCAGCGCGTGAAGCTATCGGCGGAGCTGTCCAAGATTGCCACCGGCCGAACGCTGTACATCCTCGACGAGCCTACGACGGGCCTCCATTTCGCCGACATCGAGAAGCTGCTGGACGTGCTGCAGCGGCTCGTCGACAACGGAAACACCGTGCTCGTGATCGAGCACAACCTCGATGTGATCAAGCAGGCCGACTGGATCGTCGATCTGGGGCCCGAGGGCGGGGAGGCAGGCGGGGAGATCGTCGCCATCGGTACCCCCGAGCAGGTCGCGGGCGTCGAGGAGTCGTTCACCGGGCAGTTCCTCCGGCACGTGCTGCCGCAAAAGGCCGCCGCGGCGGCCTGACGGGCCTCGCTACATCCGCCGCACCAGCGGCCGTGTCTCCGGCCGCCAATGTCCGTGGGTCTGACCCCTGGACAATGTTCGCGTTGGACCAGGCCGGTTAGAACGGGAGCTTGGAGCGCGTCTTCCGCCCGGCCCTGGCGCTCTTGTTCGTGGCTTTCTCGGACTTGCCGAACGGCTTCGCCAGCCACGTCGCCAGCCTGCCGGGCGCTCGCGCGGCCTCGCCCTGCAGCGTGTCGAGCTTCCTGTCGACCGCTCGCTGGACCTTTCGCGAGCGTTTCGGCGCCACCAATCCGATCACGAACAGGACGACGCAGGCGACTGCGCCTACCACGATGAGGACGATCGCGAGCACCTCCCGAACGTACCCAACGTCGCCCGTCGTTACCCTGGGCGGCAGGATGACGAGCTCGGCGCACGAGGACCTGTCCACTCGCGCCGATCGAGCATGGTGGCGGCGGACGCCGGCCGTGCTCACGGCGCCACGCCGCGTCTTCGCCGCGCTCGACGACGACACCGAGGAGGATCTCGACGCGCGCCAGGAGCCGCTCACAGCGATCGTGTTCCTCGCCGCAATCGCCGCCGTGCTCTCGACGCCTACGACCGGCCGGCTGCTCGACGACCCCGTCATCGACGGCATTCTCATCCCGGTTCTGGCCGTTTTCACCGGGGGGATCTATGCAGCGTTCGGCTACTTCGTGCTGGGCGGCGCCGTCTACCTCGGCGCCCGAGCGGCGGGATCGCGCGGAAGCTATCGGCGCGGACGCCACATCTTCGGCTTCTCGCTCGTGCCGCTCGCCCTCTCCCTGCTCGTCCTCTGGCCGGTCCGGCTCGCGCTCTACGGGAGCGACTCGTTCCGAAGCGGGGGCTCGGATGCTCCGACCGGCGACCGGATCTTCGGCGTGCTCCAGATCGGATTCGCCCTCTGGTCGGTCGCTCTGCTCCTCGTCGGCCTGCGCACCGTCGAGCGCTGGGGTTGGGGACGCTCGCTCGCCGCCGTCAGCGCGGCGCTTGCGGTCGTCGTGGCGCTGGTCGCGCTGTTCAGGCTCTAGCTGGAGCCGCGCGTCGAACTGGACACGAACCGGGCGACGGCCTGAATCTCCGTTGCGCTCAGCTTGCCCCTGAACGACGGCATCGGCGGCTTCCCGTTCGTGACCCGCTCGATCACCTTGTCGTAGGAGGGCTTCCTCTCGTCGAGGTTCGGCCCGACGGTGCCGGTCGCTCCGGCTGCCTTGTGTGACACGCGACGCAGCCGGCCGAGGTGAAGATGCGCTTCCCCTCGGCGCGGGCCGGACCGCCTCCCGCAGCGGCCGTCGTCGTCTCGCCGGCGGACGTCGTCACGGTCTCGTTCGCCGTCTGCGTGGTCGCGGCGGGGCCGAACAGTAACGCTCGCGCTAAGGCGCCGCCTCGGTTTCCACGACCAGCCCGGATTCGAAGAGCTCGAGCTCCTCTGCCGGCATGGAGTACGTGTGCTGCTCCTCCGGGAACGTCCCGCCCCGGACGTCCGCGACGTACGCCTCCAGCGCGCGCCGCGTCTCGGTCGCCAGGTCGGCGTACTGCTTGACGAAGCGCGGCGAGCGGCCCTCGTAGAGGCCGAGCATGTCGTGGTAGACGAGCACCTGTCCGTCCGTGTCCGCACCGGCGCCGATCCCGATCGTCGGGATCTCGAGCGCTTCCGTCACCCGTGCTGCGACCGGCGCCGGCACCGCCTCGAGCACCAGTGAGAAGCAGCCCGCCTCTTGGAGCGCCAACGCGTCGTCGAGCATCCGTCGCGCCTTCTCCGCCGTGCGACCCTGCGCCTTGAACCCGCCCAGCGCGGTCGCGGACTGAGGCGTGAGGCCGAGATGCCCCATGACCGGAATCCCTGCGGCGACGATCGTCGCGGCGCGCGAGATCATCGGGCCGGCGCCCTCGAGCTTGACGACGTCGGCGCCCGCCTCCTTCACGAAGCGAATCGCATTCTCGAGCGCGCCCTCGTCCGACACCTGGTACGAGCCGAACGGCATGTCGCCGACGACCAGCGGCCTCCGCGCCGCCCGCGTGACGCTCTTCGTGAGGAAGAGCATCTCGTCCATCGTGACCGGGACGGTCGAGTCGTGCCCGAGCACGACCATCGCGGCCGTGTCCCCGACGAGGATCAGGTCGACGCCCGCCGCGTCCGCGAGCCGCGCACCGGGCGCGTCGTAGGCGGTGACCATGACGATCTTCTCGCCGCGGCGCTTCATCTCGACGAGCTCGGGAACCGCGAGCTTCCCGGGCGCAGGTGTGTTCGGGGCGGGCTTACGGGGTCGCGTGCTCATGAGGCTCCTTTGAGGGGGACGTTGTCGATCAGGCGAGTCGAGCCGATGCGGACGGCGCCGGCGAGAACGGGGGGGTCGAAGTCGGCGACCGCGACGTAGTCGACCTCGAGTCCGTCGAGAGCCTCCAGCGCCGTGGCAACCGGGTCGTCGGCCGCCGCGCCGGCGTGCAGCGCGCGCGGCAGGGTCAGACCCCGGGCCCTGTCCTCCGCGGACAGGAGGACGTTGCGGGAGGAGAGGGCGAGCCCGTCCGCGTCGCGCACGGTAGGGAGGATGCGCAGCTCGAGCTCGAGATCCAAGTCGGCCGCCATCCGGCGCACCACCGCTGCCTGCTGCGCGTCCTTCTGCCCGAAGTAGGCGCGGCTAGGCCGGACGATGTTGAACAGCTTGAGGCAGAGCGTCGCCACGCCGCGGAAGTGTCCGGGCCGGAACTCGCCCTCGAGCCCGCGCGAAAGCTCTTCCACCTCGACCCAGGTCTGGAAGCCGGGCGGGTAGAGCTCGTCCGCGCTCGGGGCGAAGAGGACGTCCACTCCCTCGGCCTCGGCGAGCGCCAGGTCGCGCTCCTCGTTGCGCGGGTAGCGCTCGAGGTCGTCGGCGTCCGCGAACTGGGCTGGATTGACGAACAGCGACACGACGACGGTCTCCGACTCCGCTCGCGCGGCGCGAAAGAGCGAGAGGTGCCCCTCGTGGAACGCGCCCATGGTCGGGACGAGGCCCACGTCGCCGCGGCCGCCCAAAGCCGCTCGGAGCTCGGTGATCGTGCGAACAGTCCTCATCGCGCAGTCACCTCCGCGAGCACGTCGTACACGGGCTCGAGGTCCGGGCGGGCACTGCGGATCGCCTGCCGGTGCGCCTCGACGGTTTCCCAGTCGCCGCGCGCGATCGGGCCGGTGAGCTCGAACCCGTTCTCGATCGTTCGTCGCATCAGAGGCACCAGCGCCTCGGGTGGCGCGCCGGCCTCCTGGAAAAGCGCGCTCGCGACCGCGTGGAGCGTCACGAGGTAGTTCGAGGCGATCGCGGCGCCCGCGTGGTAGAGCGGCCGCGCCTCGTCGGCGAGCTCGAACGGCTCGAGTCCGAGCGTCTGCGCGAGCGCGAAACCGCGCTCCCGCTTGTCCTCGCTCTCGGCGGTCACGGCTGCATAGCTCCCGTCGAGCTGCGAGGCGCCGCCGCCGCGAACAAAGGTCTGCAGGGGATGAAGGCCGAACCGCCGCGTGTGCGGATCCAGCGCGCCGAGCGGGTTCGCGCCGCTCGTGTGTGCGATCCACGGGCCTGGCTCGATGGAACGGGCGACCTCCGCGATCGCCCGGTCGGGCACGCAGAGGAGGACAAGCTCCGCGCCGTCGTCGCGCACGCTGACACCACGCTCCGCCAAGCGTGCGGCGATGGCCGAGCCGACACGGCCGCGACCGACGATCTGGACGCTCTCAAACATCTATCTCGCTCCAGTTCCGTAGCGGATACCGGGCAGCGAGAAGTCTATCCCGCAGAGGCCAGCTTCCGGTCGATCCGCGCCTCGAGCGCCGCCCGCACTCCCGGCCAGTCCTCGTCGATCACGCTGTACCAGGCCGAGTCGCGCCGCTCGCCCTCGCGCACCACCATGTGCCGCCGATGGATCCCCTCGAACTCGGCCGGGAGCGCTGCCAGCGCCATCCGCGCCCGCTCGTTCTTGGCGTCCGTCTTGAACTCGACGCGGTAGAGGCCCAGCTCGTCGAACGCGTGCCGGAGGAGCAGGTACTTCGCCTCGACGTTCGCACCCGTGTCCCAGGCGGCGCTCCCCAGCCAGGTGTTGCCGATCTCGACCGAGCGGTCGTGCTCCCGGAAGTTCATGTAGCTCGTGTGGCCGAGCGGCACGCCTCCGACGATCTGCGCAAAGGGCGCATACCGGCCTGCTGCTTGCTCCGCTCGCATGTAGCCGAACCAGCGCGCCCAGAGCTCGGGGCTGTCGCCGCCGCGAATCACCATCCAGTCCCAAACCGCCGGATCGGCCCGCGCGGCCTCCCAGAGCGGCTCGTCGTGCCATGGGCCGAGGGGCTCGAGCGTCACGAGCCTGCCAACCAAACGGGGTGTTTCGGCGAACAACGGTTGCATTCAACCCGAGGAGAGGAGTCATCCATGCAACTCGACCCCCAGGCCCAGGAGGTAATGGACGCATTGCAGTCGCTCGGCCCGAAGCCCATCGAGGAGCTTTCGCCCGAAGAGGCCCGCATGCAACCGACGCCCGCCGACGCCGTCGAGAAGGTTCTCGAACAACGCGGCGAGAGCACCGATCCGGAGCCGGTCGCGCAGGTCGAGGACCGGACCGTGCCAGGCCCGGCCGGCGAAATTCCGGTTCGGGTCTACACGCCGATGGGCGAAGGTACGTTCCCGGTTCTCCTGTACATCCACGGCGGCGGCTGGGTGATCGCCGACCTCGACGTCTACGACTCGTCGCCGCGCGCGCTCGCCAACGCTGTCGAGGCGGTCGTCGTCTCGGTCGACTACCGGCAGGCGCCGGAGAATCCGTTCCCAGCTCCGGTGGAGGACTGCTATGCCGTCTACCGCTGGGTGTTGGAGAAAGCGGAATCGATTGGCGGAGACCCGTCCCGGATCGCCCTGGTCGGCGAGAGCGCGGGCGGCAACCTCGCCACCGTCGTCGCGATGCTTGCTCGGGACGACGGGGTCCAGGCGCCGGCGCACCAGACGCTGATCTACCCGATCACCGACCACTCGTTCGACACCGACTCCTACCGCCAGAACAGCGAGGCGAAGCCGCTCAACACGCCGATGATGAAGTGGTTCTTCTCGCATTACCTCGCCGATGAGGCCGACGGCGCAGACCCGCGCGTCTCTCCGCTTCGCGGCGATCTCGAAGGACTGCCGCCCGCGACGATCATCACTGCGGAAGTCGACCCGCTCCGCGATGACGGCCGACGCTACGCCGAGCGGCTTCAGCAGGCCGGCGTGGACGTCGAGTACCGCCACTACGAGGGCGTCACGCACGAGTTCTTCGGCATGGGTGCGGTGATCGACAAGGCGAAGGACGCGGTCGAGACTGCTGCGAAGCGACTCCGCGAGAGCTTCGATCGCGCAGGGGAGACCGTCCAGAGCTAGCGGCGGCGAACCCGGGCGGGTCGCATGTTGCGACCCGTCCGGACCTCAGCCTAGACTCCGTCGGCGATGCCGATCTACGAGT
>JBDTZN010000170.1:0-3498 GCA_040005095.1 Thermoleophilia bacterium
CGCACAGCGGCTGCCGTCCGGCGTCACGACCTTCTCGGCGGACTGATCCACGAGTACCAACGAGCAGCGTGACCGGGTTAGCACCACCCTACGCGGAATGAGGATCGCCGCACCTGACGAGCTGAGCGCGTTTCTCCTCGCCGAGCGGTTGGGACGCGACCGCTGTCGAATCGGCCAAGAGGACGATCGTGAGTGGTATCTCGACTACAAGCGGCCGCCGACGCCAGCGCAGGTTGCTGAGCTCCTCGCCGAAGTTCGCTGCTGGCTCGCCGAGGAGCGGATTACACAGACGATCGTCTGGATCGGCGAGCAGCCTCTTGTCGTATCGACTTGACGCAGGCGGAGCGCACGGCCGAAACCGCCCATCTCGCTCGTCTGCAGCCAAGCCAGGTCGGCTTCGTTCTCGAACGCCGCGCCGGCCGCATGCGCTGTTATCGCAGCGCCGAAGCCGCGGCGGCGGTGTTCTGGCGGAGTGCGACGCTGAAGATCGCGACGTCTTTGCCGGTCTGATAGAGCGGTCGTCACCGCCTCGTCGTCGACGCCGATCACGTGGGGTGCAGAAACCGGTCGCACGTTCCGATCTGCCCGATTTGCAGCGGGATCGCATTTATGCACCCCACAGCCTTGACGTGCGCTCGGCCGCGCACAGACATACCCCTCCCCTAGGAGTCGGACTCGGGGAAGGCAACAGTTGGTTCCGCGAGCCCTTACCCGGCGCCCGGCCCTCCCAGCCACATGTAGCTCTCCCAGGTCGACCCGCTCGAGAAGTGCGTGTCGAGGTCGTACCAGGCAGTGTTCGTGACGGCGTTCGAGCCGCCCGTGTAAGCCGAGAGCGAGCCGGCCGTGCCGGACTGGTACTTCAGGTTGTGCGCATAGCCCGAGTGCGTCCAACCGGACGAGGGGTAGTAGCCGCTGGCCATGTCGGTCTTCGTGTTGCCGGAATGATCGGACGAGTCGACGACCTCGCCCCACCAGCCGACCGTGTCGGCCTTCGACCGCAGCCCGGACGCGCTGTACAGGCTGGCGGGGTAGTAGCCGATCCATTCGCCGTTGCAGCGCACCCACCAGTTGCCCTGCCATAGCTGCACCTTCAGCTGGATCATGTACTGCGCCCCGCCGCGGATGCTTGTCGGGCTGAAGATCGTCTCCGGGAAGATCGAGCTGGAGTACTGCACCCAGCCGTCGACGTCGCGGTTGTATCCGCCGATGTTGTTCCCGCTCTTCGTGTACCCGTTCGTCGTATAGAAGACGAAGAGGTGCGGTACCCAGTCGCCGTAGAGGTCGCGGTACTCCTGCCAGCCGACCTCGACCGTTTGTCGGCCGTTGCCGCTGCCCCGGATGAGGCCGAGCTGAAGCAGGGAGAACTCGTCCGACCATTCGGTGTACGGGTCGAACGCGGACAGCACGCCTTCGGTGCCGTAGGCCGTCACGGACTGCTGCGTCGAGGCGTAGTCGTGGACGCTACCGTCAGCGGGCACCTCGATCTTGTGGCCGTCCTCGGTCTCGATCGTGTACGTCCGCCGGCCGTGCTTCGACAGGTACTGCTCGAGGTTCTTCCACGACGGGACGCGCTGGAGATTCTTTCGGGCGATTGGAACCGTCCCAGCCGGTCCGCGGACGGCCTCGGCCTGCTCGAGATCAAACTTAACCGGCTCCTCTGCGCGCCGCCCCCGGACGGGCTTGAGCCGGATCGAGTCGGAGGGCGGATCGGCGATCTTGCCCCGGGCGACCTGGGATTCGATCGCCACCCAGTCCAGCGTCTGGCCGCTCGGGGTGCGCGTCGTCTTGACGACCTCGAGCCCCTCGAGTCGTGTCTTGAAGTAATCGCGGATCTCCTTCTGGTTCCGCTTTGACGCAGCGGCGTCCTTGACCCTGCGACCACGCGGACGCACGTTCTCGCCGCGCTCCGACTTCGGGTTCGGGAGGGCCATGCGCTCCTTTCCTAGCTGACAGCGAAAGTTCGTACTGGGGGCGAGTACCCGAGGGCGCGAGCCTCCGCGCCGATCGTAAGAGCCCCGCGACCGGAAAGTCAATCGCGCGGACGCGCTTCTGGGTGAATCGGCGGCGGGTCTCTGGTCCTAGTCCTTCGGCGGCTCCGCACATAGGTGCCACACGGCGTTCCGCAGAGCGCCATGGAAGCAGTCAAGGCTCGAGTTCTGTGTCTCATGCCCGATCCCTCGCAATCCGGGCGTGCGCGGGCGCCCCTGATTTGGCAAGCTCCGTGCCGTCCGAGGTGACTGCCCGTGGCTGACACGCTGGACTTCGCTCTAACGGCACGGCTGCGCCAAGTGCTTGACGGCCGGCCCGCCACCGAGGCCGAGCTTCGGAAGCTCTCCGAGCAGTCCGAGGCGTGGGCGCGGGCTTTGCAGGCCCAGATTCAGGCGAGCGAACAGCGGCTTCGCGAGCTAAACGACGATCCTGCCTGCCCCCTTGTCGACCTCGCCGCAGAACTGCGCCGCGTCGACACGTTGTTGCCCGTGATGACTGAACTACGCTCGCTGCTCAGCGACTTGGAGCAGCGCACCCGCGAGCTCCGCACGGAGCGGCTTCTGTAGCCGCCACGGCGCGGATCTGCGTTTGGGCGACCCTGTGGTGTCAGACCAGGTCTATCGTGACCCCACTCAGCGCCCTCTACAGGGCCGATTGAACTGTCGCGAAATGGAACGGACGGATGGTCTGGGCGCTTGAACCGTAGTCAGACTCGCCGTCGCGAATAGCGCGCGGTTCACCCGTCCGGGGGCTCGGCAGTGGTTCGTAGCAGAACGCGGCGGCCGCTCCCCGGGCGGCCGCCCCGCCACTTGGCCAGAGAGGTCGTTCGCTCGCGTCCGCTCTAGAAGACGTACAGGACGAGCAGGATGATGAGCACGACCGGTGCCAAGACCGATATGCACATCTCCTCCTTTCGTCTGAGACGGAAACGGCCGAGGCGCAAAAACGGTTGCGCCCGCGTTCGCGTATGGCCGCAAGATCACGAGATCGGGTGACGAAAAGGGCCGCGCTTGGTACTAGAGTCCGACCTAGCCTGGACGGCGGAACGGGCATGCGGACGGGGGTGCTTCTGTGGCGAGGCGGCGTAAATGCGGTATCCGGCGGGCCGAAGCGTGACGATGGACGAACTGCGCGTGGCGGCCTGTGCGGCCGAACCGGCGCCCGGTGACGCCGCTGCCGCTGCGGTCCGGCGCATCGTCCAGGGACTGCTGCGGGAGGGCTATGACTTCCCCCGTGCGCTCCGCGTCGGAATTCACCTGAGCGCCGCCGGCCCCGAGCGGCCACGGCTCCTCGTGCTCCCGTAGCGAACCGGCTAGGAGCTCGTCGAATCTCGGTCGCGCGCGAGGGCGAACTCCGCAAACGTGTCACGCAGCCGCCCTTCGACGTCGCGAAAGGCGTTGACGACTGCGGGATCGAACTGCCTCCCGCTCTCGAGCACGATTGTCTGCGCAGCCGTGTCCCAGTCGTGGGCGGAGCGATACGGGCGGTCGCTGGTGAGCGCGTCGAGCG
>JBDTZN010000171.1:0-3497 GCA_040005095.1 Thermoleophilia bacterium
TTGGCCTCCGCGCACAGCTAGTCTCGTCCATGGCAGTAAGGCCATAGCCGCGCGTGTAGAGGGGCGGGCACCCCCGCAAGCGCGGGACTCCGGCCCGTGACTCTTCCCCTGCGACGACAGACGCGGCGCCACTGTACACCGTGATGGAATATCAGGTGTGGACGAGCAGCGGGTCGTGACGATCATGCACGTCGACGTCGAGGGGTCGACGTCGCTGACGACGCGCGAGGGCGACGAGCTCGCGCGCCGCGTGCTCGCGCACACGAAGCGGCTCGTCCGCGAGCGCGTGGAAGCGGCCGGGGGAAAGGAGATCGACGCCGTCGGCGACGCAATGATGCTCACGTTCGTCTCGACGCGCCGGGCCATCGCGGGCGCGATTGACGTACAGCGAACGCTCGTCGAGCGCGAGCGCGCAGAGCCCGGATCGACGCTGCCCGTCCGAATCGGTCTGAACGTCGGCGAGGTGCTCGAGCTCGAAGGGACGCCTTTCGGCGCTACCGTCAACGCGGGCGCGCGCGTAGTGGCGAAGGCGGCGGGTGGCCAGATCCTTGTCTCGGAGATGGTGCGCCAGCTCGCCGGGACGGTTCCCGGCGTCTCCTACCGTGACCGCGGGCGACACGACTTCAAGGGTTTCGACCAGAAGTGGCGCCTATACGAGGTCGTCTTCGACCGGCCGCCGTCCCCGGCGCGCCCGGCGCCGCCGCAGCGTCGCCGTCGCGCGCCGTGGGTCGCTGCCGCGGTCGCCGCGACCGTCCTAGCGGCGGCGGCGGGGGCATTCGTCGCCACGCGCGGCGGGGGCGGCGACGGTCTGCGCTCGCTTCACCGGAACACGGTCGGGCTGCTCGATCCGCAGACGGGGCACATCCTGAAGGAAGTGCATGTCGGATCCGGCCCGCGAGCTGTCGCCGCCGCGGCCGGGTTCGTATGGGTCGCGAACTACGACGACGAGACTGTGACGCTCATCGTCGAGCGCAGCGGCCGCACAGCGACGATTCCGGTCGGCGGGCACCCGATCGCGATCGCCGCAGACAGGGAGGGCGCGTGGGTGCTCGAGCTGGAGCGGCGGCTCGTCTACGTCGATCGGCGGTTCGCTCGCATCACGATCCGCGCACCGGCCCAGGCCGACCGCATCGCGATCGGCGCCGGCTCGCTGTGGACCGCGTCTCATCGGACGACCGTCCGCCGGTTGAACCGCGGGGGGAGGCCCGTCGGCGATCCAATCGTCCCCGATCTTGGGACGAACGACCTCGCTGTCTCACGCGGGACCCTGTGGGCGTGCGGCGAAGGCCTGACGCCGATCGACGTTAGAACAGGTCTTCCCGGGCAGGCGGTTACGTTCGCGGGAAGCTGCACGGCGGTCGCGGCGGCCGGCGATGCGGTCTGGTGCCTCTTGGGTGGGGGCGGGCTCGGCACGACAACCCGCGTCGTCAAGTTCAACGCGGAGGAAGGCAGCCTCGTCGGGAGAATCGACGTCGAGGGGAACCCGTCCGCGCTCGCCGCAGTCGCCGATGCCGCGTGGCTTGCAAACCCGCCGCAGGGGACGGTGACGCGCGTGTCGGCCGACGTGCGTGAGGCTCAGACGATCCATGTCGGTGCGACGCCGACGGCGGTAGCCGTCGGACGACGCGGCGTGTGGGTTGCGGTTTCCTAGCCGGTGCTCCGGAGGCAGAGTGAGCTCAGCATTGGGTTTCCAAACCTGAACGTGACGCAGCCGACGCGCGGTGAAACGAAGAGGAGACCCGTTGGGACTGCGAACGGAGCGTACGGCGCCTGCGTCCTCAGGACGTCCTGCTCCAGGTTCCCGAGTGCGCGGTACCGGGCGGGGCCGGTGATGCGCTGGGCGGCACGCAGACGACGCTCGACCGATGCATCGTCGAGGTGCGAGGTGTTCCACTTCGATCCGCGGCCGAGCAGCGGCCCGAGAAAGGTGAACGGGTCCGGGTAGTCGGCGGTCCAGCCACCCTGGGCGAGATCGTACGGCTCGCCGGGAGTGCTCAGCTTCGCCTGCAGGACGCCGAGCGCGAACGACTTGATCTCCACCTCGAGCCCGATCTGCTTGAGGTTGTAGGCAACCACCTGGGCGGCGTGCAGGGCTCGGGGGGACACGGAGCTGTACAGCACGGCGCGCCTGCTGCGCTCGTGGCCGCGCGCCAGCCGCCGCGCGACGCGCAGGTTCGGGCCGCCGAGCGGGAAGAGGTCGCGATCGACGAATCCCGGGATGTCGAACGGGAGCAGCTGATCGGTCCGGATCGCGGCGGTCGGAGTGGGAAAGAACTCGCGCAAGACCTCGCGCCGGTCGAGTGCGAAGTTGACCGCGCGGCGCAGCGGCGCGTTGCCGCGGAAGAGCCCGCGCTTCGTGTTCAGCGCGTAATAGAAGACTGAGAGCGAGTGCCGGTAGAAGAGCTGCGTTTTGCCGATCCCGTACCGCTCGATCGCGGCGCCCGAAACGGTCGGGTCGCGCGAGAGCGAGTCCCAGACCACGTCGATGCGGCCGGCCTGCGCATCGCGGTAGAGCGATGCGATCGTGCCGCCGATCGTGACGACGATCGCGCTGAACCGAGGCGGGTGCGGACCCCGGTAGTGGCGGTTCGGGCGCAGCACGACCTGCTGCGACCGCGCGAAGCTCGCGACGTGGTACGGGCCGGAGCCGATCGTGAGGTCGACACCCGCTGGATCGATCGGCGTCTCAAGCGGCACCGGGCACGCAAGCGGGAGCGTCATCCGCGAGACGAACCCGGAATTCGGCTTAGTCAGACGCACGCGCAGCGTCCGTCCTTCCGCCGTCGCGGACGAGATGTCGTCGAGGTAGAGGCCGGACGAGAGCAGACCGGACTGCATCGCCGGTGAGCGCGCGCGTCCCAGTCCCCGCGCGTAGTTGGCGGCGGTGATCGGCGACCCGTCGCTGAAGCGAAGGCCTCGGCGGATCGTGAAGGTGTAGGTGCGGCCGTCGCGCGAGACGCGCGGATACGCCTCGGCTGCCGCGGGCCGAGGGACGACGCCTTGGCCGCTCCGCGATGACGGAACCTCCATCGGCGGGGTGCAGGTCGACCACATCAGCTCCCAGCTCAAGGACATGAACGCCAGTGCGGGATCGAGCGAGTCGACCTGCTCAGGGTCTGCCACGCCGACTCTCAGCGTCGGCTTCTCCGCTGTCTCCGCGGCCGCCCGAAACGTGGCCGCCGAGAGAATCGCGGCGACCCCGAGGCCGCAGAAGACGACCAACCGACTCCGCATCTCTTCCGCCGACGATAGCGCAACCGAGCCTCTAAAGGCGGACGACAGCACTCCCTCTCGTTGATCAACCAAGGCCGACGTCGTGCGACTCTCTCATGATCAGCGAGTCGGCGACGTCCAGCACGGGCGTGCGCGCGAGCGCGCGCGCGATGAGCGCGAATGACTTCTCCGCGATCGGCTTGCCGCTCAGCGCAGTGCTGACGGTCGCCTGACTGAGACGGGACTCGCGCGCCAAATCCACGGCGGCCCAGCCTCGGCGCGCC
>JBDTZN010000062.1:0-11795 GCA_040005095.1 Thermoleophilia bacterium
AACCTCGCCTGCGAGACCGCTGTCGGCGAGTTGCTCGCGAACTGGGACGACGACGACTGGTATGCGCCGTGGCGGCTGCGCTACCAGGTCGAGGCGCTGACCTCCTCCGACGCGGACGTCTGCGGCCTGAACACGCTCCTCTACTACGAGCCCGCGAGCGGCGCCGCGTGGCGCTACTCGTGGCCCGCCGGCCAGCGGGAGTGGCTCGCCGACCCGACGCTGATGTTCACGCGTGAGTTCTGGCGCTCGAATCCGTTTCCCGATACGAACATGGCGATCGACTGCCGCCTGCTGTGGAACGGCCCCAAGAAGGATCTGCTCCCGCTCGACGACGAGCGGTTCTTCGTCGGGATGATCCATCCCGGGAACACCAGCCCGAAGGAGACCGGCCATCCGGTGTGGCAGCCGATCGGGGCCGAGACGATTCGCGAGCTGCTGGGCGACGACTTCGAGGACGTGGAACGAAGCGAGCGCGGCGTTGCACTGACGACGTGAGCGCGCGGGGAGACGTGGTCTAGCCTTCGCGCGTGCGCGCGATCGTGCTCGACGAGGCGGGGCTGCCCGAGCTCACCGACATGCCGGAGCCGGACGGCGCCGGACTCCTCGTGCGCGTGCGCGCGTGTGGCCTTTGCGGCTCCGACGTGGAGAAGCTCGGCCGCGCGCCCGCGGGAACCGTGCTCGGGCACGAGATCGCCGGCGAGCTCGAGAACGGCGACCGCGTCACGGTCGTATCCCATGTCCCGTGCGGGACGTGCGAGCGCTGCCTCGCGGGTCACCAATCAACCTGTGGAGAGTTCCGCGCCAGCCGCGTCGAGCCGGGCGGATTCGCGGAGCTGGTGCGCGCATCGCACTGCGTGCCCGTGCCCGCCGAGCTCGACGAAGTGGCGGCGGTGTACGTCGAGCCGCTCGCCTGCGTTCTGCGCGCGGTAGAGCAGGTGCCGCGCGGGAGGGCGCTGGTCGTCGGGTGCGGCTCGGTCGGGCTGCTCTTCGTGCAGGTGCTGCTGCGCCGCGGCGACGAGGTCGCGGTGCTCGAGCCGCGGGCGGATCGACTGGCTCGCGCGCTCGAGCTGGGTGCGTCGGAGTTCCGGGATCCGGTCGCCGCCGCGGTGCTGACTGCGCCCGCAGGGCTGAACGACGCGCTCGCCCGGCTCGAGCCCGGCGGAACACTCGTCGTGTTCGCAGCGGCGCCGGATCCCGTGCCGACCACGTTGGACGCGATCTACCGCAAGGAGCTGGCCGTCGTCGGCTCGCGCTCGGCGACGCCGGCGTACTTCCGCGATGCGATCGGCTTGCTGCCCTGGCTCGAGCTGCCGCCCGCGACGTCGCTGCCGCTCGAGCGCTTCGCCGAAGGGCTCGACCTCTACCGCAGCGGCGACGCGCTCAAGGTCGTCTTCAGGCCTTGAGGGCGCTTCTGTACTACGGCCCCGGCGATCTGCGCTTGGAGGAGGTCCCGCGCCCTGAGCCGACGCCGGGCGACGTGCTCGTGCAGGTCGAGGTCGCGCTCACGGACGGCACCGACGCGAAGACGTTCAGGCGCGGTCACCCGTTACTGCTCGACGAGCTGCCGAGTCCTTTCGGGCACGAGTTTTGCGGTGTGGACGTCGCGACCGGCCGGCGCGTCGTGGCCGCGAACTCCGCAGCGGACGCGCGCCCGCTGACCGACCTCGAGCTGCTGAACGGCGCGTACGCCGAATTCCTACTGGTTCCGGAGCGAATCGCGCGAATCAACCTGCTGCCCGTGCCGGACACGCTGGCGCCCGTCGTCGCCGCCATGGTGGAGCCGCTCGCATGCTGCCTCTACGGCGTCGCGCGCGCCGAGGTACAGCCCGGTCAGACCGTCGCGATCCTCGGCGCCGGCCCGATCGGACTGATGCTCTCGGCGTGCGTGGCCGATGCGGGCGGCTCGCCGGTCGTCGTCGGCGGTCGGCCCGAGCGCCGCGAGCTCGTCCCCGCCTTTGGGGGGCGGACCGGCGACGGGAGCGGCGCGGACGTCGTGATCGAGGCGGCGGGAAGCGCGCAGGCGTGGCAGGACGCGCTCGACCTGGTGCGACCGAGCGGCACGATCGTGTTCTTCGGTGGACGCGAGCGCGAGGCGCGGTTCGAGCTCTCGGCTCACCGGCTGCACTATGAGGAGCTGACGATGCGCGGCGCGTTCCACCACACGCCACGCGACGTTCGCGCGGCGCTCGCATTCCTCGTCAGCGGCGCGTACCCGTGGCACCGACTCGTGACGCACGAAGTCGGGCTCGACGGCGTCGCCGCGCTCTTCGCCGATCCGCCTCGCGACTACTTGAAGGCCGCGGTGCATCCATGAAGACCGTGACGGAACGCGAGCTGAACCGCGCGTTGCTCGCCCGCCAGTTGCTGCTCGAGCGAAAGCGCATGTCCGTCCCGACTGCGCTCGAGCGCATCGGCGGCCTGCAGGCGCAGCACGGCCCTTCGCCGCACATCGCGCTCTGGTCGCGGGTCGCCGGCTTCCGGCCCGAGCAGCTCGACAAGGCGCTGCGCGAGGGCAAAGCCGTGAAGGCAACCCTGATGCGCGTCACGTTGCACATCCTCTCGACTCGCGACTATTACGCCTTCGAGCCCCTCCTGCGGATCGCGCGGCGCGCGTGGTGGGCTGACGTTGGGCCGCGGGTGGGTGTCGAGTTCGACTTCGACGAGATCGGCCGGAGGACGCTCGAGCTCGTCGGCGCCGGCGACCGCGCGCCGGAAGAGCTGAAGCAGTTGACCTTGAGCCTCACCAAGGGGCCGGCGCCGAGCTCGGGTTTCCACTGGCGGCTCGCGGTCGGGTCGGCGTCGCTCGTGCACACGCCGCCTTCGGGCTTCTGGGGCCATCACGGCCCCGGACGGTTCGCGAGTGCCGCCGGCTGGCTCGGACGCACCGTTACGCCCGAGGACGAGGACGTCCAACTGCTCGTCCGTCGCCACCTCGGCGCCTTCGGCCCGGCCACACGCGGCGACGTCTCCTCGTGGAGCGGCCTCCCGGTCACCACGCTCTCCCCGAGCTTCGACGCGCTCAAGCTCGAGGAATACCGAGACGAGCGCGGCCGGCGGCTCTACGACCTGCCGCGCGGGCCACACCCGCCGGCCGACACCCGTCCGCCGGTGCGCTTCCTGCCCAAGTGGGACAGCACGTTGCTCGCCTTCGAGGCGCCCGAGCGAACGCGGATCCTGCCCGAGCGGTATCGCAAGACGGTGATCCGGAAGAACGGCGACGTCCTCCCCACCTTCCTGATCGACGGGTTCGTCGCCGGTGCCTGGAGCATCAAGCGGACGAGCAAGGTCGCGACGTTACTGCTCGACGCGTTCGACCCGGTGCCGCGTGCCTGGAAGCGCGAGCTCGCGGAGGAGGGCGAGCGCCTGCTGCGCTTTCTGGAGCCTGACGCTCCCGCCTACAACGTGCAGGGCTAGAACAGGACCAGATCGGGCTCGCGCTCGCCGCGCAGCACGGCGAGGTCGACCTCGACGCAGCGGATCCCGCGCGACTCGGCGAGCGTGGCCGCCTGCGGCTTCACCTGCTGCGCCGCGAGCACGCCTCGGCAGGCCTCCTTGGCCGGATCGAGCCGGATGCGCTCGAGGTAGCGTGTCAGCTGCTCGACCGCGTCGATCGTCGCGATGCGCTTGACCTCGACAGCGACCCAGCCGTCGCCGGGGTCTCGGCACATCAGGTCCACAGGGCCGAGATCGGTCGGCCATTCGCGCCGCACGAGCCGCAGCTCCTCGCCGAGCGAGTCGGGCCGGTCGGCGAGCGCTTCCTGGAGGTGCGCCTCGACACCGTCCTTCTCGAGTCCGGCGGCTTCGCCCATGTCGTGCTCGACGTCGCTCAGCACCTCGAGGAGCCGGATCTCGAGCCGATCCTCCGTCTTGCCCGCGCGCTTGCGCACGACGAGCGCGTCGCCCTCGTCCTCGATCACCGTCGGCGGCGTCATCCAGTTCAGCGGCTTGTAGCCTCCGGCGTCCGCGTGGACGAGCACCGAGCCGTCGGACTTGAGCATCAGGAGGCGCGTCGACTCCGGGAGGTACGCGCCCAGGCGGCCGGAGTACGTGACTTCGCAGCGGGCGACGATCAGACGCACGCCGCGCACCGTACTGTCCGTTTCGGACGCGTCTAGGAGCGCTCGACGCGCGAGCCGCCGACGATCCGCTCGCGGCCGTCGGCGAAGCGCACCAGCGCCTTGCCCTTGCCGTCGTAGTCGGGCGACCAGACGAGCAGCGTGGCCGGCTCGCCCGCGACCTGGACGCCCTCGCTGCCCTCCGGTTCGGCGCCGCTCCAGACCCGGACGAACGGATTCTCCGCGGCCTCCCGCCCGATCGTCGTCTCCTCCGTGTGACCGGGAAGGACGCGGGTCTCGGGCGGCAGCGGCATCAGCACGTCCATCACCGAGCGTCGCACCTCCTCCGCGTCGCCCCCACCGACTGCGTCGCGGAACAGCGTGTCGCCGGTGAAGCAGACGATCTCGTTCACCACGAACGAGAGCCCGTCGGCGGAATGGCCGGGCGTCGCGAGTGCCCGGACGACGAGTCCGCCCGTCTCGAGGTCGCCCTTGACGATCTCGAGCCCGAAGCGCTCGACGAGCTCGTCGTTGCCGGCGACGTGATCGGGATGGGAGTGCGTCGTGAGCAGATGCGTGACCGTCAGCTGCTCGTCCTCCGCCGCGCGAATCAGTGGCTCGAGCGGAGCACCGCTGTCGACGAACACCGCGGTGCCTCCCGGCTCGTCACCGACGAGGTAGGCGTTCGATAGCCATTGGGGATGCATGCTGCGGTGGACGAGCATCGGCGCGTTAGGCTACTAGCGAACCCGAGGATGGAGGTCCGATGCCCGGCCTGATGGCACGCACTGCGGAGATCATCAAAGCGAAGTATTCGAAGCTGCTCAACCGCGCCGAGAACCCCACGGAGACGCTCGACTACTCGTACGAGAAGCAGCTCGAGCTGCTCCAGAACGTGAAGCGCGGCGTGGCCGACGTCACGACCTCCAAGAAGCGCCTCCAGCTACAGACCCAGCAGCTCGAGCAGAGCCTCGTCAAGCTGGAGACCCAGGCGCGACAGGCACTCGGCGCGGGCCGCGAGGACCTCGCCCGCCAAGCGCTGGAGCGAAAGTCGGGCATCCAGGCCCAGCTGCAGGGACTCGACGAGCAGGTCAAGGGGCTCGACGCGCAGCAGCAGAAGCTCGTCTCCAGCGAGCAGCAGCTCCAGGCCAAGATCGAGGCGTTCCGCTCGCAGAAGGAAGTCATCAAGGCGCAGTACTCGGCGGCCGAGGCGCAGGTTCGAATCGGCGAGGCGGCGACCGGGATCGGCGAGCAGATGGCCGACACGGGCCTCGCGATCCAGCGCGCGAAGGACAAGACCGAGCAGATGCAGGCCCGGGCCGGCGCGATCGAGGAGCTCGTCGAGTCGGGTGCGCTCGAGGACTTCACGAGCGACGGGACGACAAAGCTCGACCGTGAGCTGGCGCAGATCTCTTCCCAGTCGCAGGTGGACGATGAGCTCGCGAAGATGAAGGCCGAGCTCGGGTCCGGCGAGACGAAAAAGGAGATCGAGACGTGATCGTGCGGATCATGGCCGAAGGGCAATACCGGGTCGACGACGAGACCGCGCGGAAGCTCAACGACCTCGACGAGCAGGTCGGCGCCGCGGTCGAGAGCGGCGACGAGCTGCAGGTTCGGAGCCTCCTCGAGCAGCTCGCGCAGGCCGTTCGCGACGGCGGCGAGCGGCTCGACGACTCAGATCTCTCCGCGTCGGAGGCGATCGTCCCCCCCGAGGACCTCTCGCTCGAGGAGCTGCGCGAGTTGCTCACGGGCGAAGGCCTCATCCCGGACCTGCCGACGGCCTAGCCGCGCTCCCCGCGGCCAAGGTCGGCACGCAATTGGCACAGACGCGCGCGTCGCCGACGGGTAGCGTCGATCGCAGAGGGTGGTGGTTGGCCCCACCCTTCTTAATGAGGGGTGGGGGTCGCGTGCGTGCACGCGCGCGCGTGAACCTCGTAAGGCGACTCCGCTAGACCGGCGCGCCGTACGTGGCGAACCAGCGCGAGAGATCCTGCTCGATCGGCAGCTCTCCCTCGAGCTTCGCCTTCAGCTCGAGCTCGCGGGCGTTGTCGCGTTCCTGGCCCTCGCCCTTCGGGACGAACGGCCAGAACGCGCCGCGCTTGTACCCGTAGATGAAGTACACCGGCTTCCCCTCGCCCTCGAAGCGGAACACCGCGGCGAGCAGCTGCGGCCCGAAGCCCTTCGCTTCGAGCTCCGACGAGATCGCGTGCACGCCGGTGACGAGATCCTCGAGCTCCGGGTCGCGCAGGACGATCCACGTGTAGCCGTACTCGTCGTCGCGCCGGTCGAGCTTTGTCCCCGACTCGGCCGCGAGGCCGTCCAGCAGCTGCTGCATCTCGCTCTCCGCCCGGACGAACTCGCCGGAGGACTGCGGCTTGAAGACGATGCCGGCCGCGCCGGCGGGCTTCAGCCCGAGCTCGGTATCGAGCGTGACCGCAGCCGTCGAGAGCGCGAACAGCCGCTCGCCCGCGGCCTCCTTCAGTTGCTTGCGTCCCAGGAGGACGTCGCGCAGGCCCAACTTCTAAGCGACCGGGCGGCCCATCTCGCGGGCGATCTTCTCGAGCGCCGCGAGCCGCTTCTCGAGCGGCGGATGATCCATGAAGAGCTCGGCCGTGCGCCGCTTGATGCTCGTCGGGACGATGAAGAACGCATTCATCCCGGCGACTTCGCGCAGGTCGCGATCCGGGATCTGCATGATGTTGCTCGAGATCCGCTGCAGCGCGCTCATCAGGTTCTCCGGCGCGCCGGTGATCAGCGCCGAGCCGCGGTCGGCCGCGTACTCGCGGTAGCGAGAGATCGTCCGGATCAAGACGTAGCTCACGGCGTACGTCACGACCGACACGACCAGGACGATCAGCCAGATCGGCGGGCCGTTGTTGTCGCTGCGGCCGCGCCCCCCGCCGAACATGCCGCTGTACATCGCGATCCGCGACAGCAGGGCTGCGCACATGGCGAAGAAGCTGGCGACCGTCATGATCAGCACGTCTCGGTTCGCGACGTGGGATAGCTCGTGCGCGAGCACCGCCTCGACCTCGCGCGGCTCCAGCCGGCGCCAGAGTCCCGTCGTGACCGCCACCGCGGCGTGCTTCGGGCTGCGCCCGGTTGCGAAGGCGTTCGGGACGTCGGTGTCGACGATGGCGATCTTCGGCTTCGGGAGGTCGGCCAGGGCGCAAAGCCGCTCGACCATGTCGTGCAACTCGGGCGCCTGATCGCGCTCGACGACCTTCGCGCCGGCGGCAGCGAGAGCGAGCTTGTCGGACGTGAAGTATTGGAAGAACGCGAGCGCCGCGATGATCACGAGCATCCCGACCCAGCCCACGCCCGTGAACTGAAATAGGACAACGGCGAACAGCACGTACAGCAGCCCGAGCAGCCCGCTCGTGAGCAGCATTCGTACCGTCAGACCGGCGTCTCGTCCATAGGCCTTGCGTTTCATCGACAATCGCGCTCCTTGAAGGTGTTTACGCGATCCAGTGTAGTTGCGGCGACCATCCTCACCGCGGCGGGATGGGGCGCTTCGGCCACCGCCGGAACCGTCTCGGTCCTCGTCGTGCCGCCGTTTCCCCCCGAGCGTTACGCGGACCGCGGCGCCGTCGGCCTCCTCGTGCCCGGAGCGGGCCCGACGGTGACCGGCGCAGGCGCTCGAGCGTCGCTCGTCCGCGGCAAAGTGCAGAGCTCGGTCCTCGGCGGACTGCCCTCGGGCCCGCCACTCTTCGAACTCGGAACCGCACCTGCGCGGACGACCATCTACGTCTCCCTGCCGACCCCGGGAACGCATCTGAACCGCCGGCGCTACGGCATCGCGATCGTCGGCCCAGGGTACCACGGCCTCCTCGTCTCAAGTCAAACACACGTGCCCGGCTTGATCGCGATCGCCGACGTCGCGCCGACGGTCGTCGCGCTGCAGGAAGGACACAAGCCCGTGATCCAAGCGCGTGCCGACGCCGACGCGCCGGCACGCCTGCAGAGCCTGAACGACCGTTTCCGGCACCTCGGCGGTGCCCGGCTCTGGTCCCGCATCGTGACGCTCGGCTCGACGTTCCTGCTCGCGCTGATCGCTGCCATCGTGCGTTCGTCGTTGTTCGGTCGAGCCGCGCTGCTCGCCGCCCCCTTCGGCGTCGCCGGCGTGATCATCCTGTCGGCGCTCGGGAGCACCGGAACGCTCGCGACGATCGCGCTCGTGTCGATGCTGAGCATCCCCGGTTCGCTCGCGGCCGCTGCGTTCGCATGGACGCGACTTCGCGTCTCGGCGGTCTTCGCCGCCCTGGTCGCGGCGTTCCTCCTCGTGCTCGTCGTCTGGCCCCAGGTCCCGGCGCTCGCCGCGATCGGCCCGCGGCCCGACGGCGGGGGGCGCTTCTACGGGATCACGAACAGCCTGGAGACCCTGCTGCTCCTACCGACGCTTGTGCCCGCGGCAGTTCTGGGCATGGCCGGGCTCGCGGCGGTCGGGCTGCTCGCGCTCGTCACCGTCGGCTGGAGCCGCGCCGGAGCCGACGGAGGCGGGGTGATCGTCATCCTCGCCGGCCTGGCAGTCCTCGGCGCGCGGGTGCGTCACACGGAGCTCACGACCCGTCGCGTCTTCGTCTGGGCCGGCGCGGTTGTAGCCCTCGCCGCGGTGTTCGTCGCGCTTGACGCCGTGACGGGCGGATCCAGCCACGTGACACGAGCACTCGGCGGCGGCCCCTCCTCGCTCGCGGGCGACTTCGGGCACCGGATCCACCTCTCGTACAACTCCGCGACCGAGAGCTGGCGCACCCTGGCGGTGCTGCTCGGCTGTCTGACCGGGATCGCAATCCTCGCCCTGCGCCGCCCGAGGACGCCGCTGCTGGAGGCCTTCGGCGCGGCCATCCTCGTCTCCATGCTCGTCAACGACTCGCCGCGCGACGTCTCGCTGTTCGGCTTCGCGGCTTGCGCGGCGCTCTGGTCGTGGGAACGCGCCCGGCTGCCCGGACGCGTTTGAGCGGGCGTTGGTTCCGACGACCCTACGGCTCGGCCGTTCAATAGACTCGCCGCGATGCGTCGCCCTCAACTGTTGCTCGTCCTCGCGCTCGCACTGCTGCTGACGGCCTGCGATCCCCCGGGACGGAAGAAGAAGGTCGCCGCGCCTGTGCCGCAGACCGTGATCGGGACCCTGCCTCAGGACCAGAGCGGGTCGCTCAAGGGTGACGCGACGAAGGGCAAGGCGCTGTTCCTTTCGAACGGATGCGGCGGCTGTCACACCTACAAGCCCGCGGGCACGGCCGGCAAGGTCGGCCCCGACCTCGACAACCTCGCGGCCGACGCGAAGAAGGCAAACCAGGGCTCGCTGCAGACGTACGCCGCGAACTCGATCAAGAACCCCGGCGCCTACGTCGCTCCCGGGTTCCCGGACGGCGTCATGCCGAGCTACGGCGGCCAGCTGACCGATCAGCAAGTCGCCGACCTGGTCGCGTTCCTGACCAAGCCCTGATCCTTCCGCCGGCGTTCCCGCGTGAGGTCGCCGCGATCGCGTGCGATCTCGACCGGACGCTGGTCGCCGAGGACGGGGTGTTGCGGCCGCGGACGCGTGCGGCCATCCGCGCTGCGCGCAAGGCTGGAATTCACGTCGTCGTCGTGACCGGCCGGATGTTTCGCTCCGTCCGGCCCTACCTCGAGCAGGCCGGCCTCGACGACCCGGCCGTCTGCTACCAGGGCGCGGTCGTCGCAGATCCAGTCAGCGGCGAGTTCCTCCTCCACGTTCCGATCCCGCTCGAGCCCGCGCGCGAAGCTGTCGCCGCCGTGCAAGAGGAGGGCTTCGGGCTGAACTGCTACGTCGACGACGAGCTCTACGTCGCCGAGATCACGCCGGAGGCGCGCCGTTACGCCGACTTCCAGAGCCTCGAGCTCCACGCCGTCGGGCCGCTGCTCGACTGGCTCGACCGCCCGCCGACGAAGCTGGTCGTGATCGAGGATCCCGAAGTGCTGGACGGTCTCGAAGCCCGCCTGAAGGAGCGCTTCCGCGATCGGCTCTACATCTCCAAGTCGCTGCCGTACTTCCTCGAGCTCGCGCACCCCGACGTGACGAAGGCGTCAGGCCTCGCCTTTCTTGCCAAACGGCTGGGCTTCACCGGTGCCGAGACCGTCGCGTTCGGGGACGGCGAGAACGACGTCGAGCTGCTCGAATGGGCCGGCTACGGCGTCGCCGTGGCGAACGCGCACGAGCGCGTGCTCGCGATCGCCGACTTCGTCTGCCCGTCCGTGGACGAGGAGGGCGTGGCTCAAACGATCGAAGCGCTTTTAGGAGGCCTCGGCGCGACGTAGTCTGTGCCGCCGGGCCGCACTGCTCGCCCCGAGGACTGCGTCCTCGGTCGCGCCCGTACCTATTGGTACGCGCGCTCCCTGCGTCCTTGCCTCGGAACGACCATCGCGCCCCGGCGACGAGCGACGTCGTACCAAGGCCTCCTAGACTCCAAAACATGATCGATCTGAAGGCCGCGCGCGCGAATCCGGGCGAGTACCGAGAGGCACTCGCGCGCAAGGGGAAGGCCGACGAATTCGACCGGCTGCTCGCCGCCGACGAGCGCTGGCGGGAGCTCGTCCCCCAGGTCGACGACCTGCGTGCACGTCAGAAGCTCGGCGGCAAGCCGACGCCCGAGCAGATCGAGGAGCTGAAGAAAGTGAAGGAGGCGCTGAAGGGGCTCGAGGAGGCGCTCGCCTCGGCGGAGACGGAACGCGACGACCTGCTCCGCGCCGTGCCGAATCCTCCGCACGAGTCGGCGCCCGACGGCGACACCGAGGAGGACGCCGAGGAGATCAAGCGCTGGGGCGAGCCGCCCGAGCTCGCGGAGCCGAAGGAACACACGGAGATCGGCCGCTTCGACATGGAGCGCGCGGCGCGTCTCTCGGGGTCGCGCTTCGGCTACCTGATCGGCGATACGGCCCTCGTAGCGCTCGCGCTGTACCGCTTCGCGATCGAGCACGCGGTTCGCGCGGGCTGCACGCCGATGATCCCGCCGATCCTGGTGCGCGAGGAGGCGATGTACGGCACCGGCTTCTTCCCGACCGAGGCCTCGAACATCTACGGGATCGAGAAAGATGGCCTCTACCTGACCGGAACGTCCGAAGTGGCCCTGGCCGGCCTGCACATGGGCGAGATCCTCGAGGGGCTGCCGATCCGCTACAGCGCCTTCTCGACCAACTTCCGGCGCGAGTCGGGAGCAGCCGGCCGCGACACGCGCGGGATGTTCCGCGTCCACCAGTTCAACAAGGTCGAGCTGTTCGCGTTCGTGCGCCCCGAGGACTCGTGGGACGAGCACGAGCGCATGCTGGAGGTCGAGGAGAAGATCGTGCAGGAGCTCGGCCTCCCCTACCGCGTCGTGAACGTGGCCGCGGGCGACCTCGGCGACCCGGCGGCGAAGAAGTACGACATCGAGGCGTGGTTCCCGTCGCAGGAGCGCTACCGGGAGATCACCTCGTGCTCCAACACGACCGAATTCCAGGCCCGGCGCCTCGGGATCCGTTACCGGAAGGAGAACGGCGGCCTCGAGTACGTGCACACGCTGAACGGGACGGCCGTCACCGACCGCGCGGTGCTGGCGATCCTGGAGAACTTCCAGGGCGAGGTGCCGAAGGCGCTCCATGCGTTCGGCGCGCCCAAGCGCATCGAGCGCTAGCCGACAGGCGCTGCGAGAATCCCGCTACGGCGGGGTGCCGGAGCGGCCGAACGGGGCGGTCTTGAAAACCGCTGACGGGGCAACTCGTCCCTGGGTTCGAATCCCAGCC
>JBDTZN010000002.1:0-89330 GCA_040005095.1 Thermoleophilia bacterium
GCACCGCCTTGATCGCCTGCGTCGACTCCTCGTCCGGCGACTCGCTGATCACCGTGGCGGGCCGGTCGAGCTGCGCAAGAGCCTCCGCGAGCGGCTCGGCGCGCAGCGTCCCCTCTCCGTAGGGAAGGTGCTTCGTCTCGTTGCGGTTCGCAAACTGGATGTCGCTGAAGTGGATGTGGAACGGCGCGCCAGGCTCGAGCACCCCGTCGGCGGCGGCGAGCGCCTCGGCGAACGGCGCGACGGTCGTCAGCGCGCCGTCCGAGGTTGCGTGCATGTGCGCGAAGTCGAGCACGGGCCGAACCCACCCCAGGCGGCGCGAGATCTCGATCACGTCGTCCACGCTTCCGAGGTCGCGCACGCGGCCCATGACCTCGATCCCGAACGGCACCGCGCGGTCCTTCTTCTCCAGCCGCTCGCGCAGCTCGCCGAGCTGCTCGCAGACCGAGTCGATCGCGTCCTCGCGCGTCCTTCCGAGCAGGAACCCCGGGTGGAAGACGACGAGCTCGGCAGCCGCTGCCTTCGCGATGCCCGCGGAGTGGTCGAGCATCCCGACCGCCATGTTCAGCTTCTTCCCGCGCTCGGCGTGGCCCATGAAGCCCGCGATCGGCGCGTGCACCGACAGCGCGATGTCGTGTTCCCGCGCGAGCTCTCCCAGGCGCGCGGCGAAGTCGTAGTCCATCCAGAACTTGCCCTCGAAGTCGATCTCGCAGGCGGAATAGCCTCGCTCGACCAGGACCGCGATCGCCTCCTCCGGGCTCTCGCGCGACGGAATGCGAGCCGGGCCGACGCGGATCGCAGCCACGGCCTGACGCTACCGCACGACCCGGCGGACCGCTGACTGTGGACGAACGTGTTATCGACCTTGACTCGAGTGATGTGGCGGCATACCGTCGCGGCATGGCCGGCGCACCGCTGAGCACGCACCCCGCGGGGACGAATCCGCTTGCGCCGCGCCGCCTCTCCTCTTCGATCGAGTCGATTCGCGACGAGTACGACGTCATCGTCGTCGGCTCCGGCTACGGCGGCGCGATCGCCGCCTCCCGCCTTGCGCGCGCCGGTCGCACCGTATGCCTGCTCGAGCGTGGGCGCGAGCTCCAGCCCGGCGAGTATCCCGACTCGCTGATGGAGGCGACGCGCGAGTTCCAGGTCGACACGGATCGTGGGCACCTCGGGCCTGCGACCGGGCTCTACGACTTCCGCGTCAACCGCGACATGAACGTCTTTCTCGGCTGCGGACTCGGCGGAACCTCGCTCGTCAACGCCAACGTCGCGTTGGCCCCCGAGCCGCGCGTCTTCGAGGACCTGCACTGGCCGCAGGAGTTGCGCGACGACCTCGCCTCCCTCGACGCGTGCTACGCCCGCGCGACGGAGATGCTGAGACCCGCTCCGTATCCGGCCAACTTCCCGACGCTGCCGAAGCTCGACGCGATGGCGAAGATCGCCGAGCGGCTCGGCGAGTCTTTCTATCCCCCTCCGATCAACGTGAACTTCGAGGAGCTCGAGGGCGGTGTCAACCACGTCGGCGTGCCCCAGCAGGTCTGCCGGCTCGCGGGCGACTGCGTGACGGGATGCAACTACGCCGCGAAGAACACGACGCTGATGAACTACCTGCCGGACGCGCACAACCACGGGGCGGAGATCTTCACGCGCACGCGTGTCCGCCACGTCTCCCGTCGCGGCGACCGCTGGATCGTGCACTTCGACCTGCTCGACTCGGGACGCGAGGCGTTCGACGCCCCGCCGCTCCACGTTGCGGCGAAACTCGTCGTGCTGGGAGCGGGGTCACTGGGCTCGACGGAGATCCTCCTGCGATCGCGGGACGAGGGCCTCTCGGTCTCCGACCGGATCGGCGAGCGCTTCACCGGCAACGGAGACGTGCTCGCGTTCGCGTACGACTGTGACGATCCGATCCGCGGCATCGGCTGGGGCGACCACGCCCCGGGGGAGCTGCCGCCTGTCGGCCCCTGCATCGCGGGCATCGTCGACGTCCGCGAGCGGCCGGAGCTCGACCACGGGATGGTGATCGAGGAGGGCGTCATGCCGGGCGCTATCTCCGCGCTGCTGGCGCGGCTCTTCGAAGGCGTCGCCGCCACCATCGGGCGCGACACCGACCCGGGTGTCCGCGACTTCGTCGAGGAACGGGTCCGGGACGTGGAGAGCTTCGTCGCCGGCCCGTACGTCGGCGCGCTCGCGAACACGCTCACGTTCCTGGTGATGACGCACGACGATACAGGCGGGCAGATCGTCCTCGAGGACGGTCGTGCGCGGGTCGTGTGGCCCGGCGTCGGCCGCGAAGAGATCTTCAAGCGCGTGGAGGCGAACCTCACGTCAGCGACGGCCGCGCTCGGCGGCACGTACGTCCGCAACCCGATGTGGAGCCAGCTCTTCGCGCAGGACCTGGTGACCGTCCACCCACTGGGTGGATGCCCGATGGGAGATGGCGTCGACTCGGGCGTCGTCGATCACAAGGGGCGGGTCTTCGACGGGGCGGGGGAAGCGACGGTGCACGACGGCCTCTACGTCTGCGATGGCGCTATCATCCCGCGCTCGCTCGGCGTCAACCCGCTGCTGACGATCTCCGCAATCGCCGAGCGCGTTTGCGAGCACCTTGCGCGCGACCGCGGCTGGTCGATCGACTACACACTGCCGTCGTCGCCCCGCGGGCCCGTCAAGGAGCAGCGGCCCGGGATCCAGTTCACCGAGACGATGAAGGGGTTCGTCTCCTCCTCGGCTGCGGAAGACTACGAAGCGGGCGCTCGGCAGGGTGAGCGGGAAGGTTCCTCCTTCCAGTTCACCGTCACGATCGTCGCGGACGACGTCGACGCGCTGCTGAAAGGCGCCGACCACGAGGCCCGGATCATCGGCACGGTGGTCGCTCCCAAACTCTCGGACCACCCGCTCGTCGTCACCGACGGGCTGTTCAACCTCTTCGTCAGCGACGCCGCCTCACCCGACGACCGCAGGATGCGCTATCGGATGCGCCTTTCTTCGGAGGAGGGGGGCCGCTACTTCTTCGACGGCTTCAAGCGGATCCACGACGACCCCGGAATGGACATGTGGGCCGACACGACGACCCTGTACGTGACGATCCACGAGGGCGAGGACGGCTCCGGCGCGGTTCGCGGCCAAGGGATCCTCCGCATCAAGCCGGCGGACTTCATGCGGCAGATGACGACGATGCGCGTGACGAACGCGGTGAGCGCCCGCCAGCGCGTGGCGGCGCTCGGGCGATTCTCCGCCTACTTCACCGGCTCCTTGCACGACGTCTACGGCGTCGTCTAGCCGTCCCGGCTGCTCCCGAGGAAGAAGGTCCCGAATCGGGCGGTGGCGGTGATACGTTCGGCCTCCGACTCGACGTCCCATGCCTGCACGCTGCGAACGAGCTTCGAGACGTCGCTGCGCAGCGACCCCGATGCGAGCGCCCGCCCGTCTTCCGCGAGCGTGACGCTCACGGTCGTGATGTCGTGCCAGAGGTCCGGCCCGAAGTCGTCGTGGAGGTTCTTGCGCGCGGTGATCGAGTACTGCCGCCCGTCGCGCTCGAAGGTCAGCGCGTACTCCGCGGCGTCGCCCTGCATCGAGAACCGGCCGCCTCCGACGATGGCGCGGCCGTCGAGCGGTGCGAACTCCACGTAGCCGGTCACCTCGCCCTCGCGCGCCGGCCCTTCGACGAACGCGTCGAGGTCGCGCACGCGCACCCGGGGCGAGATCGTGATCTCCTCACCGTCGAGCTTCCCGGTCATGGTCTCGCGGAACGAAACGCCCGGCACCGGGTCCCGCATCCGGGTCGCCTCGGGCGTCCACGGGATTCCGTCGCCGGACATCGAGGCGAGATAGCGCTTCGTGTCCGCGTAGCCGAGCTCGAGCAGCGCCTCGCCGTCGATCCGCCCGAGATAGAAGTCTGGGTCGAGCGGGATCGGAAACTCGGGACGGACGACGTGCAGCCGCACGGGCGGCTCGCGGGTCTCGTTCAGCTCCCGAATCCGGTCGAACTCCTCGAACAGCGAGCCGTTGGCCGCGAGCTCGATCATATGTACGTACTGGTTGAACGCTCCGTTGCGGTAGATCCCGGTGTTGCCGATGCACCAGACGAGCCAGATCTCGTCGCTTCCGCGCCTGACGGCCTCGGTCAGGTTCGCGTCCTTGATCCAGACGGAGTCGGTGTAGAGGTCGCTGCCGCGCCGAACCGGAGGCATGTAGATCGGCAGCGAGATCCCTGCCACGAGCAGATCGAGGTCGACATCGGTGTGCGGAACCGCCTCGTTCGTCTTCCGCGTGTAGTTGCAGGCGTTGAACGTTGCGTCGAGTCCGCGGGACGCTTTGATCCGGTCGACGTCGATACCGAGATGGGGGAACACCTTCTCGACGATCCCGTCCGCGTCGCCGAGCGCCGGCAGGTGCGTCGCGTTCAGGTACTCGTGCAGCGGCAACGGCGACCCGAAGTCGCGCACGGAGAGGGTCCGCCAGCGCTCGCACATCTCGGTGGGGGAGACGCCCGAGAGGAGCATCGCCAGGTTAATCGTCCCGCCCGAGGTCCCGTCGGCGTGCGCGAACCCGATCCCCGCCTCCTCGAGCGCGAGCAGCACGCCGGCCTGATAGGCGACGCGCATGCCGCCGCCGGCCAGCACCAGGGAGCGTCGCGGCTGTGCGCCGGGCTCCGCTGCGAGTGCGGGCGCCGCGGCGCTCATGCTTGCTCCAGCGTGGTGCACGTGGCCGCAACGATGAGCGTGAAGGCGGCGGCCTCGAAGCCGAGGAAGACCAGCATGGTCGCGGACGGGACGCCGTCGAGCCCGAGCTCGAGCAGCCGTGCGGCGATCCCGAGGCCCATCACGCCGAGGAAGAGGCGGTTGACGTGGCGAACGCGAAAGATGTCGTCGCGGTGCAGCCACGCGAAGACGCCGAACCCGAGCTCCATCGCGCGCAGGAAGCGGTGCTGGTTGCCGAGGTTCGCCTCGACTACCGGACGCAGGCCGCCTAGGTGCACGCCGATCAGCCAGCGGAGGTCGAGCCTGGCGAAGACCACGCCCCACGCGCCCGCGCCCACGAGCGTCATCACGTAGGCGTAGAAGAAGAGTCGGCTCGCCCGATTCAGCGCCGAATACGCCACAGGTATGCCATTCCGAGGACGCCGGTCAGGAAGTCGAACGCGACGAGCAGGAGCGCGTAGCGCGAGAACACGTCGTTCACGACGGCCAGCGAGACCGCGCCAGCGGCGCCGAGCTTCTGCAGCGCGGCCCAGAAGACCGTCACCCGGCGGTCGTACGGCTCGAGCAGCGCGTGTGTGAGCGCGCCGCCGATGATGAACATGAACATCCCGATGATCCCGAAGAAGATCTTCGTCGCGGTCGTCTGCGGTCCCGAGAGCAGGTCGAGCACGAACCCAGGCGCGATCATCTGCGCGAGACCGCTGACCGCGGTCCCGGCGGCGATCGCCGCCAGCGTCCAGCGCAACGGATCGGTGCGCCAGAGCCGGACGAGACGCATCACCGGACGTGCACCGCAAAGAATCCCGCGAGCCCGAGCATCTCGATCGTCCAGAAGGCGAGCCGGATGCGGTTCAGGCGGATCCAGCGGCCGAGGAGGCGCTTCAGCTCCGCGTCGTCGTGCACCCCCGCCGCGAGGCGGTTGTTGATCGGGAAGATCAGCCGCATCGTGAGGACGCCGGAGATCAAGAGCGCGGCCAGCACGACCGCCGGGAACACGACGTGCCAGGTGCGGATCTCGGAGACGACCATGATCACGGCCGCGATCCAGAGGATGGTCGCGAGGACGATGAAGAACCGCACCGCGCGCTTGATCTGCGGCACGAAGTGGAGCGCGTAGTTCTCGACGGTGAGGCTCGGATAGATCGGGACCGTGAAGAGCTCAGTCGACCAGCCCGTGCCGAAGTACATCGCGACGCCCACGAGCAGGATCGAGTCGTTGAGCGCGACGAGGCCGTCGAGCACGTGCTACTCGTGCCGCGCTGCGGGAGGGGCGAGCCATTCCTGGCCGAGGCCCAAGTCGATCACGCTCTCGAATCCCTCGGGTCGCTCCGCCGGTTGCTTCTCGAAACCGAGGAACCAGCCCTCGAAGTGGTCGTCGAGCACACCCGTGGCGTTGGAGATGAACGCGGTGAAGAGCGGCTTCGGCCGGATGTCGAGCTCCTTCAGCGGCTGGACGCGCGGTAGGTCGCCGAGCTGGAGCCGCGCATGCGCGAACGGGCCGAGCGCCACGGTGCCCTTGCCGGCGAAGTACACGTACGACTTCATCAGCATGCCGCGGAACGCGCAGACGTTCACCGCTCCCATCCGCATCGGCAACGAGGGCCCGCGGGGGAGGTCGATCTCGACCCACATCCCGAGCAGGCCGTCGTCGTCGTACTGCGCGCCCACGGTGCGCTCCCCGACTTCGAAGCTCAGGTTCGCCTGGTGCTTCGGCATCCCCCAGATCCCCTTGCCGCCCTTGACCGAGATCTCGCTGCTCACCGGGAGATCGACCACGTACTGCCCGAAGTCGAACGCTCGCTGGAGCGCGATCGGTACGAACGGCGGGGCGGGACGCGAGCCGTGCGTGCACCCGATGGCGATGCTGTACTCGATGTACTTGCCGATGTCGGTCAGGACGTAGTTCACGACGGTGATCAGGAGGACGCCGCGACGCAGGAGGCGGAACGGGTGCAGCTCGTCGCCCGGTAGGAGCTCGCGTGCCTTCCGCGCGTCGATCGAGAACGCCGCCATCAACGCCTGCATCCGGTCGGAGTTGACGGGCATGGTGAACGGGATCCCGTCCACGAGCGCGAAGCGGCCGGCCTCGCGCTTCAACCGGCGCGGCCGCATCATCGGGAGAGCTCGTCGACCATCAGCGGGAAGACCTCGCGCCCGGCGTTCTTGCCCATGAACACGTCGAGGTGGCCGTACGCCGGGAGCTCGTAGAGCTTGTGGTAGCCGGGCCGCGAGCGCTCGAGGAACTCGTACGTCCGCTCTTGGCTGACCGGCAGGAAGCAGCGGTTCTGCTTGCCAGTGAACAGGACGAATCGCGCGTCGGTCTGCGGCGGCTGCGCGACGAAGCTCGCGGGGAGTCGCGAGTCGCCGTCCACGGAGACGAGATGACCGGCGACGACGCAGCGCGCCATCTGGGCGAAGAAGGTCATCGGGACGTGGGCGAACTCGTGCCGTAGCCAGTCGTGCGTCTCGGGATTCAGGTTCTCGTGCCGCCAAAGGGCCGGGAACCCCGTGCCGTACGTAAAACTCACCATCCGGCACACGCGGTTGTCGCACTCGTGGTGCGTGAGCCGAACGATGAGCGCGAGCGACTTCGCGACAGCGTTCGGCGGCGCATCGCCCCACGCCGGGTTCATGTACGGCGTCAGCTTCGCGACGAGCGGAACGAGGCGGCGGATCTTGAACTTCGAGATCGGCGGGATCACCGTATGGAGGGAGACGGCGTTCGCGACGATCGTCTTCACTTCGGGGACGAGGCCCGCGACCGCGGACATCATGAAGCTCGTTGAGCCCTGACAGTGAATGACGGCCTTGATCTCGTCCGTGCCGGTTTCCTCGACGACCTTGCGCACGGCCGGCGGATGGTCGTGCACGGCCGCCTGGTCGAGCGTCCACCGGTTCGGGGGCAGGTCGATGCTCGCCCGCCAGTTCTCCAGCCAGACGTCGTGGCCCGCGTCTAGGAGCGCATCGACGAGCGTCGTCTCGACCGGCGCCCTGAAAATGTTGGCGCGCACCCCGGCGCCGTGGACGACGAGCACCGGCTCGCGAGTCGGCTCCTTTGGCCCGCGCACGTTGACGAGGTTGCACTGCATCCCGTCGCCGGCCTCGAACGGAACGACTCGCTCCTCGTAGCGATCCGACGCGGAGACCGCGGACATAGCTATTTATACCTCTGGTGTCAGGGAGGTTCAAGCATGGCAACCAGCCGCTTACACTCCCGGCATGAACGCGCCTGATCCGGACGTCGCGACCGCTCCAGAATCGTCGCGACACAGCGACGCCGGCGCCGGCTGGGAATGCCTCGCGGGCTCCTTCGTGGATCTGATGCCTTCGGGCCCCCCGGCTCGCAAGGTGAACTGGTTCGACCTGAAGATCCTCTGGGAGGCACGCAACGACCTGCTCGCGAAAAAGGTCTGGGACCCGACGAACGACGCGCGTCGCGCGTGGCTGAAGGACGTCCCGCGCGACGATCTGTCCCTCGACCTCGGGCGGGCCGACCTGTCCTTCCTCCTCCTCGGGGACACGGGCGAGGGCGATAGGTCGCAGTACGCGCTCCTACCGGCAATCGACGCGCAGGCGACGACGACGGACTTTCTCTTCATCTGCAGCGACGTCATCTACCCGGCCGGAAGCTCCGGCGAGTATGGATCGAAGTTCTTCGACCCGTACCAGCGTTATCTGGGGCCGATCTACGCGATCCCCGGCAACCACGACTGGTACGACGGGCTTCAGGGCTTCATGCGCACGTTCTGCGGGGTCGAGCCGCCGGAGGAGGTGGTCGGGAGCACACGGTTCCTCTCGCGCCGGTGGCTCCAGCAACGGTTCTGGCGGCCCCCAGACAGGTTCGACGCCGCGGCCTTCGCGAATGCGCAGGACCTGCGAGGCGCCGAGAGCCAGCGGCCGCTCGCCCCCCAGCGCTCACCGTACTTCGCCCTCGAAAGCGAGCACGTGGTCTTCGTCGGGATCGACACGGGGATCACGAAGACGATCGACCGCGACCAGGGAGAGTGGCTGCTGGACGTCTCCCGGGGCTCTCGAAAGGCGAAGGTGCTGCTGACCGGCACGCCGATCTACGTGAACAACCACCGCCAGGAGATCGCCATCGAGGACGGCGCCGGTTCCTTCGCGAGCGTCTACGAGATCGTGTCGGAGCCGGCGCACAACTACGTCGCGGCGATCGGCGGCGACATCCACAACTACCAGCGCTACCCGGTGCAAGCGCGAGGCCGCACGATCCAGTACATCGTCTCGGGCGGCGGGGGCGCGTTCATGCACGCGACGCACACGATTCCCGCGGTCGACGTGGACGGCGTCACCGAGGCGGAATTCAAGTGCTATCCGCTCCGCCGAGACTCCCTCGCCGCGTATAGCCGGCTCTTCGACCGCCGGCTGGGCAGGCTCCGCCGGGGTCGGAGGATCCTCGAGCTGACGCCGGACGAGGCCGCCCTGTTCCTCCACGAGGAGCGGGGCTTCGAGCTGACGCGGCCTCTCTCCGGAAACGTCCAGCCCCGCCGACGCGGCACCCGCGCCGCGACCGCCGTGCTCCTGCTGCCGGCCGAGCGCGGGTTCCACAAGTTTCTCTCGCCGTTCTTCGACTGGGACGACCCGCCGTTCTTCAAGAACTTCCTGCGCATCGACGTCCGCGACGGCCGGCTCGACATCGCCTGCCACGGCGTCACGGGCTGCCGCGACCATGAGGGCACGCCGACGCTCGAGGACTGCGTGCCGACGATCGCGCTCGAGCCGTACTCGGGCTGACGGCCGCTGAGCCCGGACGCAGGCCGTTTCGGCGCTCCGCAGACGGTGCCGTCCGACCCCGTTCCTACGCTTTTTCCATGGCACAGCAAATAACCCGAATCGACCTGCTAGAGCTCGACATCGACCTCCGGCTGACCGATCTCTGGCGCGAGGCGAGCGAGATCACGGACTGGAACCTCGACGTCGTCGCGGCGTTCATGCGGGCCGCCTACGGCAAGGGCTACTGCGATGCCCTCACCGAGGATGCGCCCGGGTCGCTCTGCCACGACCACGGGTACCGCATTCCGGGCCGTCGCGAGACGCCCGTTCGCGAGCGCTAGATCCGCCCGGCAAGGGCTAGACTGCCCGAGTGGCCCGCAAGCGTAGTCCCGCGCGGCTCGTCATCGCGCTGTCGGTCGCAGCAGTCCTCGGCGTCTTCCTGCTGTACACGTCGATCGCGGGCGGCGGCACGCCGTCGCTGCAGCCAGGACAGCTGAAGGGAAGGACGGGCCACGTGACCCTCGGCGGCGTCGTGGTGAGGCAGGCGGGCGATGCGCGGAGCTCGGGCGGACTGCGTTTCACGCTCAAGGACCGCAAGGGATCCACGGTCGTCCCGGTCGTGTACCACGGCACGGTGCCGGACATGTTCCGGGAGGGACGCGAAGTTGCAGTGCAGGGCACGCTTCGAGACGGCATCTTCGTCGCCCAGCGCGACACGCTCGTCACGAAGTGCCCGTCGAAATACGTCGATAAAAAGAACTAATGGCCGGCCTGGGGCGCGCCGCACTCGTCCTGTCGCTGGCGCTCGTGCTCTACGCCGCACTTGCGGGCGCGTACGCGGCGTGGCGCCGGCGCCGGCGGCTTGCGCTCTCGGCCCAGAACGCGCTGCTCGCGGCCTTCGGAACGACGCTCCTCGCCTCCGGTCTCCTCGCGGCCGCGCTGCTCCGCCACGACTTCTCGTTCACCTACGTCGCCGACCACACGGCGCGCGCGCTGCCGACGATGTACACGCTCTCGGCCTTCTGGGGCGGCCAGGAGGGCTCGCTCCTGCTCTGGCTGCTGATCCTCACCGGCTTCTCAGCGGCAGCCGTCTGGCTCAACCGGCGCAGCGCGACCGATCTCGTCGTGTGGACGACGCCCGTGCTCGGAGCCGTCGCCTCGTTCTTCGCGTTCCTGCTCGTCGCCGTCTCGAGTCCGTTCGCCACCCAGCCCGCGGTCGCCGACGGAGCGGGCCTGAACCCGAGCCTCCAGAACCCATACATGGTCGCGCACCCGCCGATGCTCTACCTCGGCTACGTCGGCCTGACCGTGCCCTTCGCGTTCGCCATGGGCGCGCTGCTCTCGCGGCAGACCGACGAGCGCTGGATCATCGCGACCCGCCGGTGGACGCTCACCGCGTGGACGTGCCTGGGGATCGGCCAGCTGCTCGGGGCGCACTGGGCGTACGTCGAAGTGGGGTGGGGCGGCTACTTCGCGTGGGATCCCGTCGAGAACGCCGCGCTGATGCCGTGGCTCGCGGCGACCGCGTTCCTCCACTCCGTGATGATCCAGGAGAAGCGCGGGATGCTGAAGGTCTGGAACATGCTGCTCGTCATCCTCGCGTTCTGTCTCTCGATCTTCGGGACCTTCCTCACGCGCTCGGGGGTCGTCAGCTCGATCCACTCCTTCACGCAGAGCTCGATCGGCCCGTGGTTCGCGGGCTTCATCTCGGCGATCACGATCGGCTCGCTCGCGCTCGTCTTCAGCCGCCTGCCGCTCTTGCGGGCCAAGACGCGCCTCGAGTCGCTGCTGTCGCGCGAGGCCACGTTCCTCTACAACAACCTGCTGCTGGTCGCCCTGTGCCTGACGATCCTCTGGGGCGTCGTCTGGCCCCTGATCACCGAGGCGATCCGTGGCGAGCCGACCACGGTCGCGAAGCCCTACTACGACTTCTTCCTGCGCGTCTTCGGTCTGCCGCTGCTGCTCCTGATGGGCATCGGGCCGCTGATCGCGTGGCGGCGCGCGTCCTGGCGGGCGGTGTCGCAGACGTTCCTCGTCCCGGCCGGGATCGCCCTCGTGGCGGGGCTCGGGCTGGTCGCGGCGGGCGCAGGCTCGTCGATCCCAGGGCTGGTCGCCTACACGTTCTCGGCGTTCGTGCTCGCGTCGATCGTCTACGAGTTCGTCCGCGGCACCCGCGCCCGGCGTGCGCTCTCCGGCGGCTCGTGGCTCGGCGCCTTCACGTCGCTCATCGGGCGGAACCGGAGGCGCTACGGCGGTTATGTCGTCCACGCCGCGATCGTGCTCCTCGCGATCGGGATCGCCGGCTCGAATGCGTACCAGACGGTGCGGGAGCAGCGGCTCGCGGTCGGCCAGTCCATGCAGGTCGGCGCGTACACGCTCGTCTATCGCGGCAGCGAGCGGAAGACCACGCCGCAGGGGTTCGAGGTGCGGGGCAACGTCGACGTCTACCGGGGCGGGCAGTTCGTCCAGCGGCTGCGGCCTGGGAAGAACCACTACGTCCGCGAGCAGCAGGATTCGACCGAGATGGCGATCCGCAGCGACAAGCTCACCGGCGAGGATCTCGACCTCGTGCCCGACTACGACAAGAGCGGGAACTTTTACCTCAAGGCGCTCGTCAAACCGCTCGTGAACCTGATCTGGATCGCGGGCATCGTGTTCCTGCTCGGCTCGCTGATCGCGCTCTGGCCCGACGCGCGCGAGCAGCGGCGGCTCGCGGAGCGCTACGCGCCTCGACGGGCCCTGGCCGAGGCGTGATCCTGACCGTCGTCGTCGCCGCGATGGTTGCCCTCGCCTGCGTCCTGTTCGTTGCTCGGCCCTTCCTCGCCGAGCCCGAGGCGTCGGGCGCGGCGGACCGTCTCGACGAGCTCGGCGAGCTGGAGAAGCGGACGCTCGAGCTGGCCGAAGAGCGCGACCGGGCGCTGGCAGCATTGAAGGAGCTCGAGTTCGACCATCGCACGGGCAAGGTCTCCGACGAGGACTACCGCGACTTGGTGGGGCCGCTCCGACGGCGCGCGGCCGCGGCGCTGCGGGCCCTGGAGCCGCGCGCCGAGGGCTCCGCCGCAACGGTGCGCGCACAGCGGTAGCGGGAGGGTCAGGCCGGCTCCTGCCGAACGTTCCAGTCATGCGCAGCCGCTTCTTGCTCGTCGTCCTTTGCGCGCTCGTGCTCGTAACCCCGGCGCTCGGTCAGGATCCGCGCAAAGCGTCGGTCGACGCCCGGATCGCGGCCCTCAACGCGAAGATCGCCAAGGCGCATCAAGCCGAAGGCATCCTCTCGTCGCAGATCTCCCGGGTCACGTCGCAGATCCGGACGCTCAAGGGCCAGGTCGAGTCCGCCTCAACCCGGTACTACAGGCTGCAGGTCAACCTCAACCTCCACCAGCGCAAGCTCGACACGCTCACACGCCTGTACGAGCTGGAGACGCGCCGTCTGGTCTTCTTGCGCCGCCAGTACGCCGAGGCGCAGGCGCGGCTGAACGACCGTCTCGTTTCGATCTACGAGTCGGACAATCCGGACACGCTCGCGGTCGTCCTCTCGTCGGCGTCCTTCACCGACCTGCTCGACCAGCTCGACTACCTCAGCCAGATCGCGGCGCAGGACAGCCGGATCGCCCGCGAGGTTCAGGCATCCCGTGACGAGATGCACCGCACGCGCGAGCGGACGAAGAAGGTTCGTCACGGCGTGGCGGTCGAGACGCAGGCGATCGCCGTGCGCACGTCCGAGGAGCGCGCCGTGCGCGACCGGCTCGTCTCGTCGCAGCAGTCCCTCGCGTCGGCCCGGGCGGACAAGAACCGCCGGCTCGCCGGCGTGCACGAGAACAAGGCCGAGTACGTGAAAGAGGTGGACGGTCTGTTGGCACAGAGCGCCGCGCTCGGGGCGACGATCCGAGCGCAGTCGACCGGCCCGACCGACGCGACGCCTTCTTCGAGCGGATTCATCTGGCCCGTCTCGGGTCCGGTCACGAGCGGCTTCGGCGTGCGTTGGGGGCGCATGCATGAAGGAATCGACATTGCCGCCGCCTCCGGCACTCCCATCCATGCCGCGGCCGGCGGAACCGTCATCTACGCAGGCTGGCTGGGCGGATACGGCAACCTCGTCGTGATCGACCACCACAACTCCCTCGCGACCGCGTATGGGCACCAATCGGCGATCGCAACGGGGGTGGGCGCCATCGTCTCGCAGGGGCAGGTGATCGGTTACGTGGGCTCCACGGGCCACAGCACCGGGCCGCATCTGCATTTCGAGGTGCGCGTCAACGGCACGGCGGTCGACCCGCTCGGGTACCTGTAGCCGCACTCGCAAGCGCGTACCCGAATCTCCCGTCCGCGCGTTTATGGCCTGTAACCCGTAGACGCCCAGTGCGCCTACGCGAGTCGTCTCCCGACGACGCCGGCCGCCTCCCCCCGGGGCGGCCGGTCGTATCTAGGGAGGATTCGAGAGACCGCGGTCCGGGAACGGAGCAGCCAATGCTCTGGCTCGTTCTGCTGCTCATCGTCGTTCTCGCCGTCGTCGCCTGGGCCGTCGTGAAAGCGCTCTTGGTCGTCGTCGCGATCCTCGCGGTCATCTGGCTGATCGGCTTCTTCGTGCGGAGTGCCGAGGGGGCGCGCTGGTATCGATGGTGAGCGCTTAGCTGCGGAACCTCCCGGTTCCCCCGAGCCCCCTCCACTGGTCCGCTGTCGCGGACAGGCCGCTCGCGCGGCCGGGGCGCGCTGGTATAGGTGGTGAGCGGCTAGCCCGCGAACGTCTGGTACAGCAGGAAGACGTTCAGCGCCGAGATCAACCCGGCCACGACGGTTGCGGCAGCCGTCGTCAGCCGGTCGTTGACAAGCACGCCCATCAGGTCGCGCCGGCTCGTGAACACGACGAGCGGGATCAGCGCGAACGGGATTCCGAACGAGAGCACGACCTGGCTGATCACGAGCGTCCGCGACGGGTCGACCCCGATCCCGATCACGACGAATGCAGGCAGCATGGTCACCGCGCGCCGGACGAAGATCGGGATCTGCCTGCGGATGAAGCCCTGCATGACGACCTGCCCCGCGAGAGTCCCGATCGCCGAGCTCGACAGGCCGGAGAACATCAGCGCCAGTGCGAACAGCACGCTCGAAGCTCCGCCGAGGATCGGCTCGAGCGTCTTGTGCGCGGTTTCCAGCGAGTCGACGTTCAGCAGGCCCGTCCCGTGGAAGACCGCGGCGGCCATCACGAGCATGGCCATGTTGATCGCACCGGCGATCGTCATTGCCACGATCACGTCCACGCGGGTGAAGCGCATCAGCCGCCGCTTCTGCTCATCGCCTTCGGCCTGGATCCGGTTCGCGGTGAGCGCGGAATGGAGCCAGATCACGTGCGGCATCACCGTCGCTCCGAGGATGCCGACAGCGAGCAGCACCGACTCCTTTCCTGCGAACTCCGGGAGCACGGCGTGCTTGGCGACCGTTCCGAGTGGCGGGTTGGCATAGAAGATCTCGGCGAGGTAGCAGAGCCCGATCACGCCGACGATCGCCGCGATCGTCGCCTCGAGGGGGCGGAAGCCCCAGCGCTGGAGGCCGAGGATCGCGAACGCGGCGACGCCGGTGAGCACCGCCGCGGGGAACAGCTCGATCCCGAGCAGGAGGTGGAAGCCGAGCGCGGCGCCGAGGAACTCCGCGAGGTCGGTCGCCATCGCGATCAGCTCGGCTTGCACCCAGAGCGCGCGCGCCGTCCGCTCCGAGAAGCGCTCGCGGCAGACCTCCGCGAGGTTCCGGCCCGTTGCGATCCCGAGCTTCGCCGACAGCGTCTGGATCAGCATCGCCATCAAGTTCGAGGCGACGATCACCCACACCAGCGTGTAGCCGAACTTCGATCCACCGGCGATGTTCGTGGCGAAGTTGCCCGGGTCGATGTAGGCGACGGAAGCGATGAACGCCGGTCCCATGAACGGGATGACGCGGAAGTAACGGCGTCGGCGCGAGACGCCGTGAAGCACGCGCTCGCCTGAGCCGGGCCGCCCGGTACCTCCGCCTTCCACGAAAAGTTAGACTAGCCTAATTCTGGTTGGTCAGGCGGCTTCGAGCACGTGCAGGTCCGGGAGGTTCCGGAAGCGCTCGTCGAGGTCGAAGCCGTAACCCACGAAAAGCTCGTCCGGCACGGTGAAGCCGACGTAGCGCACGGGGAGATCGTCGACCAGGCGCCGGTACGGCCGGTCGAGGAACGTCGCCGCGGCCAGCGAGCGCGGCTCGCGCAGGCTCAGCGTCTTGCACAGGTAGTTGAGGGTGAGGCCGGTGTCGACGACGTCCTCGACGACGATCACGTCGCGGCCGGTGATCTCGGTGTCGAGGTCCTTGAGCAGGCGGATCCCGGAGTGGCCGCCGGTTCCTGCGCTGCCGTAGCCGGCGAGCTCGAGAAAGTCCAGCGCGTGGTGGATTGGGATCGCCCTCGAGAGATCGGCGCAGAAGATCGTGCTCGCCTTCAGCGCGGCGACGAGCAGCGGCTCGCGGTCGGCGTAGTCCGCGCCGATCTCCGTGCCGAGCTCGGTCACCCGGTCGGCGATCGCCCCCGCGGTCAGGTAGATCTCGCCGATGCGGTCGGCGCTCAGGAGGCCAGGTCGAGTCGGTATCGCTCCGCCAGGCGCTCGATGTCGCGCTTGTAGAAGAGCTTGATCCGCGTCCCCGGGTAGCGCTCGCGCAGCTTCCGCACCTTGCGGTTCTTGCGGGTCACGAGCGACTGCTTCATCACGGTGATCTCGAGGTAGAGGTCTTGCTCGGGCAGGTAGAAGTCGGGCCGAAACGCCTCGACGACGCGGCCGTCCGGATCGCGCTCGAGCACGAACGATCGCGGTTCGTAGTCCCAGGGGACGCCGTAGTAGTCGAGCACCTTGGCGCACTCGAGCTCGGCGGCATTCTGGAAGCGCGGTGGCTTGGCTCCACAATATGCCTGGAAACGCTGGGATTCCGGCGGCACTTACGGAAGGGTAGCAACGAGCCCGGACAGGGCTCCCGGGCGGACTTACACTTCGCCAATGGCACGCGAGAGTCTGTTCACGATCGCTCACCTCTCGGATCTCCATTGCGGAGGGCCGCATTTCGTCCCGACGCTGCTCGAGCGCGCCGTCACCGAGATCAACGAGCTGAAGCCCGACGCCGTCATCTGCTCGGGCGACCTCACGACGTTCGGGTTCAAGCAGGAGTTCATCCAGGCCAAGAGCTACCTCGACCGCATCGAGTGCGAGCACCTGGTGGTGATCCCTGGTAACCACGACTCGCGGAACGTCGGCTACGTCCACTTCGAGGACATGTTCGGCGACCGGAACTCGGTCCTCCGCGTGAACGGCGTCACCGTCGTGGCGGTCGACTCGACCGAGCCCGACCTCGACCACGGCCAGATCGGACGCGGCCGCTACCGCTGGATCGAGGAGCAGTTCGCGGCCGACGAAGCTGACCTGCGCGTCTTCGTCTGCCACCACCACCTTCTGCCGGTGCCAGGCACCGGACGTGAGCGAAATGTCATCTACGACGCCGGCGACGCGATCGAGTGCCTGCAGCGCGCGCGGGTGCAGCTCGTGCTCTCGGGGCACAAGCACGTCCCGTACGCGTGGAAGCTCGAGGACCTGTTCGTCATCAACGCGGGGACGGTCTCGTCGCTGCGCCTCCGGGGCAACACGCGGCCTTGTTACAACGTCGTCGAGGTCGAGGGGACGCACGTGGACGTCTGGCGGCGCTACCCGTTCCACGGGCAGGAGAAGATCATCCAGTTCTCGACCGACACGCTCGCGTACGAGAAGTACACGGCTCGGATCGAGGGGGAGGTAACTACGCGGTCCCGATGAGGGCAGTGGCTCTGATCGACGGCGAGCATTACGCGCCGGTCGTGCGGGACGCGCTTGCGGCGCTGCCGTACGAGTTCGTGGGCGCGATCCTGGTCGGCGGAACCGAGAAGCTGCGCGGAGGAGAGGACTACGGCGTACCGCTCGTCGAGGACTTCGAGGGCGCGGAGGTCGTGGTCGATCTCTCCGACGAGCCCGTGCTCGGCCCGGCAGAGCGGATGCGCTGGGCGTCACGCTCGCTCGCGTCCGGGCTGCCTTACATCGGCTCGGACTTCCGCTTCGATCCTCCGTCGTTCGCGGCCTTCCGGCTCCCGTCGCTGGCGGTGATCGGGACCGGCAAGCGTGTCGGCAAGACCGCCGTTTCGGGCCACGTCGCGCGGCTGCTGGCCCGCGACCGGGAGGTCGTCGTCGTGGCGATGGGGAGGGGCGGACCGGCGACTCCGGAGGTGGCGGACGTGCGGCCGACGGCCGACTCGCTGCTGGAGCTGTCGCGCTCCGGCCGGCACGCGGCGTCGGACCACCTCGAGCTCGCCGCGCTCGCCGGGGTCGTGACCGTGGGCTGCCGGCGAGCCGGAGGCGGCCTCGCAGGCCAGGTCTTCGAGTCAAACGTCCTCGAAGGTGCACGCATCGCTGCGGAGCTCCAGCCCGACCTGGTGATCTTCGACGGCAGCGGAGCTGCGATTCCGCCCGTCGACGTCGATCACCGGATCCTCGTTGCCAGGACAGATCGCGACGCGACTGCGTACCTCAACCCGTATCGCGTGCTCATCTCGGATCTGGTCGTCCTCGTCGGCGACGGCGATTCGGAGCCGATACGCGCCGTGAAGGACGTGCCGGTCGTGCGCGCCGAGCTCCGGCTCGCGCCGGTGGAGCCGCTCGCCGGGCGCCGAACGGCGGTGTTCACGACGGGGCCTGCTCCCACCGAGCACCTGGACGGCGAGATCGTCGCCGTCTCGCGCAACCTCGCGCATCGCGAGCGACTGCGCGAGGATCTGGCGGCGGTGGAGGCCGACGTATTCCTCGTGGAGATCAAGGCGGCGGCGATCGATGTGGTCGCCGAGGCTGCGCGGGAGCGTGGAGTCGAGCTCGTCTTCGCGGCGAACGAGGTCGTCTCGCGTCCGGGTGAGCTCGGTCTCGACGACGAGGTCGCGAAGCTCGTCGCGCCGGCGGTGCGCGCATGAGTCACCGCAGGCATGCGGCGCCGCTGCCGCTCGGCGGCGAGGACGGGCTGCCGTATTCGAAGGGCCTGATGGCGCGCGCGCTCATTGCCGCGGGCGTTTCGGCGGTGCGCTCCTACGAGCTGGCGAGCCGGATCGACGGGGAGCTGACCGACACAGCGCGGCACTCGATCGAGCTCGAGCGCTGCCGCGAGGTCGCGCAGGAGGTCCTCGGCGACGACGAGGGTGGGGCCGCGATCGACCGGCTGCTCCGCTTCCGCGACCTGCAGGAGCTCGACCTGCCGATCATCCTGCTGGTCGGGGGGGCGACCGGGACGGGCAAGTCCACGGTTGCGACCGAGGCTGCGCACCGGCTCGGGATCACGCGCGTGACCTCCACCGACTTCGTCCGGCAGACCATGCGCGCGTTCTTCTCGATGGACTTCATGCCCTCGATCCACTACTCGAGCTTCGAGGCCGACCAGGCGCTGCGCGTCCCCGAGGACGCGGAGGATCCGGTGATCTCGGGCTTCCTCGAGCAGACGCGGAACGTGGCAGTCGGCGTGCAGGCGTCGATCGACCGCGCGCTCGAGGAGGGCTGGTCGATGGTGCTGGAGGGCGTGCACCTGGTACCGGGACTAGTCCCGCAGCGGCCTGTCCGGGGTGCGCTTGTCGCCCAGTGCGTGCTGACGATCGACGACGAGGATGCGCACGCGTCCCATTTCTGGGTCCGGGACGTGTCCTCCGACGGCGTGCGACCCGTCCACAAGTACCTCGACCGGCTGCCTGACATCCGTCGCGTACAGGAGCTGATCGTGGGCCGAGCAGCTCGTGCCGGCGTCCCGGTGATCGAGAACACGAACATGGAGGCGTCGATCCGAACCGTGATGGACCTCGTGCTCGATGGAGCGGAGCGGCTGGAGGCCGTGTCGTGACCGAGACCGAGCGGCCGTCCGCGACGGTCGTAACCGAGGCTGCGGTCGCGTGCATCTGCGAGTCCTGTGTGCGCGCGACCGAGGCGTCGGCGCTCGCGAGCGCGCGCTGGCTCGGACGCGCCGACGTCGAGGGCGCCGAACGGGCCGCCTTCGAGGCGATGGCGCGTCCGCTGCGTCACCTTCCCGTCGACGGCCGGATCGTCATCGGTGTGGAGGACGGCGAGCTCGGTTTCGGGACGGCGATCGGCTCGGGTGGGCCCGAGAGAGATCTCGCGCTCGATCCGCTCGAGGGGCGCGGCGTCGTCGCGCGAGGCGGAGGCGGCGCGATGTCGATGCTCGCGGTGGGTGACCGCGACGCGCTCCTGACCCTTCCGGACATGTACATGCGGAAGATGGCAGTGGGGCCGCGCGCCCGCGGCCACATCGACCTGCGCAAGCCTGTGGCCGTGAACGTTCAGGCGATCGCGGAGGCATTCGGGCGGCGCGTGGCCGACGTGACGACGATCGTGCTCGACCGTCCGCGGCACCACGACCTGATCGAGGAGATCCGTGCGTCAGGCGCGCGGATCAAGCTGATTCAGGACGGCGACGTGACGGCGTCCATCTCGGCCGCGGTGCGCGGAACGAACGACCATCTGGCGATCGGGATCGGCGGGACGCGCCAGGCGATCCTGTCGGCTGCCGCCCTCCGTTGTCTCGGCGGGGAGATCCAGGCGCAGCTCTGGCCGACGTCACGGCGCGAGATCGAGCAGGCGCGCGAGCAGGGGGTCGACGACGTCGAGCGGATCTTCACCACGGAGGATCTCGTCGCCGGCGAGACGATCTTCGCCGCGACGGGCGTGTCGAACGGCGACCTGCTGCGCGGCGTGCGCTTCCTCGCCGACAGCGCGCGGACGCACTCGCTGGTCATGTGCACGCGCTGCAACTGGGTGCGCTTCATCGACGGGATCCACTTCTTCGTGCGTGACCGCCGCGAGGAAGTCCGCTTGCTCGGCCCGTAGCGCCGCGGCCAGTGCCAGGCACGAGCCATGTCCGGTGCCTCGCACCAGCCGTGTCCCGCCCCTGGCACTGGCGGTTGGGGGGCTGGGGCTAGACTGAGTCCGTGCCCACGCGAGACGAGGTAGTCGAAGCCCTCCGCCAGGTCGAGGATCCCGAGCTCGGGATGGACATCGTCGATCTCGGCCTCTTCTACGACGCGGAGATCGAGGGATCGAAGGTGAAGATCATCCATTCGCTCACGTCGATGGGGTGCCCCGCAGGTCCGATGATCCAGGAGGACATCCACTCCGTGGTCGCGGCGTTGCCGGACGTCGAGGACGTCGAGATCGAATTGACGTGGGACCCGCCGTGGACGCCCGACAAGATGTCCGACGACGCGAAGTTCATCCTTGGGATCGGCTAGTCCGGGATTCGCAAGACGATCTTCCCGAGCTGCTCGCCGGCCTCGAGGCGCTCGTGCGCGGCGCGGGCCTCCGCGAGCGGGAAGACCTCGTCGATGACCGGCTTCGCGCGACCGCTCCTCACGAGCTCGTAGGCGCCTTCGAAGTCGTCGGGCGTGCCCATCGTCGAGCCATAGATCGTCAGTTGCTTCCACCAGATGCGGTGAAGGGCCGCGGGCGGGTTCGGGCCCGACGTCGCGCCGCAGACGACGATGCGACCGCCGGCGCGGACGACCTGCAGGGACGTCTTCCACGTTGCCTCACCGACGTGCTCGACGACCAGATCGACCCCCCGTCCTTCGGTCGCGTCCTTGACGGCTTCGGCCACGTCTCCGGTCGAATGGTTGGCCACCGCGTCGGCGCCGAGTTCGATCGCCCGCGCGAGCTTCGCGTCGCTCGACGACGTGACGAGGACGTTCGCGCCGAGCGCCTTCGCGATTGCGAGTGAGGCGGTCGCGACGCCGCCGCCGATCCCCCAGACCAGAACCCACTCTCCGGGCGCGAGGCGGGCGCGCGTCGCGAGCATCCTGTAGGCCGTCTCGAAGACGAGCGGGAACGCGGCCGCCTCTTCGAAGGACAGCTCGTCGGGGAGCGGGTAGACGTTCGTGGCGGGCACCGCGATCAGCTCGGCATGGGTGCCGTCGGTGTGCTCACCGATCACTGTGATTGTCTCGCCGTGCAGGATCCCGGGGTTGAGTACCACGCGCTGCCCGGGGTCGAAGCCTTCGACGCCGCCGCCCAACGACTCCACGAGACCGGCCCCGTCCGCGCCGAGGATCCGAGGCTTCGGAACCGACGGCAGGCCCTTGCGCACCCAGAGGTCGAGATGGTTCAACGAGGCCGCTCGTAGCCGGACGAGAACCTGGCCAGTGCCTGGCACCGGATCGGGGGCATCCTCGTAGCGGAGGACCTCCGGCCCGCCGTCCTCGTGGATCCGCACGGCCTTCACGGGCACAATCGTCTCATGACGGCGGACGAGTTGACGCAGCTGGCCGAACGGCTAGGCCTCGACGCGGTCGGCGCCGCGCCTGCCGAACCGTACGTCGAGACGGAGCGTCATATCGCCGAACGCCGCGCCCGCGGTCTCTTCGCGGACATGCGCTTCACGATGGCGCAACCCGAGACCTCGTGCCATCCCGAACTGCTGCTACCCGGCGCTCGCAGTGTGATCTCCGCCGCGCTCTGCTACTGGGCGCTAGGGCCAGTGCCAGGCACAGGGCATGGCCGCATTGCCCGGTATACGTGGAGCGATCGCTACGCCGAGCTCCGGGAGAAGCTCGAAGCGCTTGGCCGAGAGCTCGGCGGCAACTACCGCGTCCTCGTCGATGCGAACCAGCACGTCGACCGCGAGGCGGCGGCGCGCTCGGGTGTCGGCTTCTATGGCAAGAACACGCTCCTGATCACACGGCGCCACGGTTCGTGGGTCGTGCTCGGCACCCTCATCACCGACGTCGAGCTCAATCGGACTGCGGTGCTCGACGCGAACTGCGGGTCCTGCACGCTCTGCATCGACGCCTGCCCGACCGACGCGCTCGACGAGCCCGGTGTGCTCGACGCGACCCGCTGCCTGTCCTACTGGACGCAGGCGCCCGCGCCGATTCCGGAGCCGTACCGCGCGCCTCTCGAGGATCGCGTCTACGGCTGCGATATCTGCCAGGACGTCTGTCCCTGGAACCGTGGCGTGGAGAAGAGGCGCGCGGGCCAGTCTCTTCCGGAGGGCGCGACGCCCCACGTCTCGCTCGTCGACTGGCTCGAGGCTGACGGCACCGAGCTCGTCGACCGCTTCGACCGGCTCTACGTCCCCGGCAACGACGCGCGCTTTCTCCGCCGCAACGCGCTCGTCGCGGTCGGGAACACCTGCGGCGCCGAGCACCGGCCCCTGCTGGAGCGGTTCGCCGCCGGCGACGACCCGCTGCTCGCCGAGACTGCGGACTGGGCGCTGGAACAGCTGGCGACGCGGACGGGCTAGGCGCGGGCGCGGAGCCGCGCGACGCCCAACTCCTGCGCGAGCGCCTTCGCGTGCGCCGAGACGTCGCGCCGCAGATCCTCGGGCTCGAGGACGATCGCCTCGCCACGGTACGAGAAGATTTCCCCGAGCAGCCATTCCTTGCTTCCGACCGGGGCCTCGGAGATCGCGGCCCCGTCCGACAGCAAGCGCGCGTCGCCCCGCTCCACGCGCCAGCGGGCGATCGCCTTCGAATACCAGATCCGCGCATGCCGCACATCGCGCAATCCGCGCGGCTCGAACCCTTCGCGAGGGTCGAACTTTTCGCGGGTCAGACGCGCGCTTCGCATGCGATCGAGTCGGAAGCTGCGCTCGCCGTCGGCGGTGCGGTCCCACGTGTGGACGTACCAGTGCGGAAGACGGCGCTCGAGGGCGTAGGGCTCCACCAGACGCGTCGACGGCGTCTCCTCGCCCTCCTTCAGGTACTCGACCTCCACGAGCCGGCGCTCGCGGATCCCATCCGTCAGCTTCCCAACGAGGTCTTCCTCGGCCACGTCGACATGCGGCTCGGGGGTCTGGGCCAGTTCGAACTCGCCGAACGTCTCCTCGAGCTTGCGCCGGACGCGTTCGAGGGGCGTATTCGCGTCGGCCGCGATCATCGGCCCGACGAACTCGAGCGCGAGCCGAATCGCGCGGGCCTCGAGGGGGGTCAGCCGGGGAGCGGCCCGGAACGTCTCGCCGTAAAGCTCCTTATCGACGAACACCGTGTCGCCGCGAAGCTCGGCGTAGACGGTGTAGCACCCACCGCCGAAGTTGACGAGGTTCAGAAGCGACAAGTGCTCTTCGAGCATGTCCGCCGGGATGTGGAAGCGGTCGACGAGCTCTCGCGCGGGGATCTCGGCGGCGCTTTGGTCGCCGCACTCGGCTAGGAGGTACGCCAGCAGTGCCTGGAGCACCGCGAAACGCTCGGGCACGACAGGCCCGGCGGGCCTGTCACCAGTGTCGTTGTCGACGGCGACCGCTGCCTCGCGCGCGACGCGCGGCAGCGCGCCTTCGTGCGCGGCGCGAACCTTGCGCACCGAATCCGCGACCTCGCGGCGGAGCTCGTCCGGCTCGAGCGGGATCGCGCGGCCGTCCTGTCTGAGGATCCACGAGGCGAGCATCGGGATGGACGAATACCGGGTGACGAAGACTTCGCCCTCGAAGTGGCCGACTTCCCCGTACGTCCGCTCGACCCACCACGCAGTGTCGCCGACCACCTCGATCCTCGCCTCGCCGACGATCTCCCCGACCTGCCACGGCGGTCGGCCACGGAACTCGTCGATGTCGAAGTCCGTCGGGATCCGGAAGTCGCGCTCGCGTCGCGTGGCGAAACGGATGTCCCCGCGAATCCGGGCGACGCGGAAGGTGCGCATCGCCTTGCGATCGAGGTCTTGGGCCACGACGTACCAGACGCCGTTGTCGCTCAGGAGCGCGTAGGGGTTGACCGTCCGCTCCGAGGTCTTGTTCCGAGCGATCGACCAGTAGTCGAACTTGACCGTGCGCTGCTTCGAGATTGCGCCCTCGAGCTTTCCAAGCCGTCCCGGCATTTCGGGCGAGTAGTCGGGATCGAGAACCTCCACGCGTACCGCCGTCGCCGTCGGCGCCTCGGCGAACCCGGGCCGGCCGAGGGCGAGGTTCTGCAGTGCGAGCCGCAGCGGCTCCGCGTACGCGAACTTGCCCTCCAGCAAGTAGAAGCAGGTCTGCAGCGCGGCGAGCTCCTCGTCGGACAGCTCGAGCGGCGGCAGAAAGTACTGCTCCGAGCGCAGTGTGTACAGCTCTTCGCTCGTGAACTCGTCGCGCTGGGAGTGGAGGGGCACGCCGAGCGCCACGAGCTCGGCGCGATCCGAGTAGAACCGGCGCGCGAAGGCCTCGTCGGACATCTCCGAGTAGCCCTCGACGTTCTGCTTGACGTCGCGCGCGGTGATCGGACGCCGTTCCGCCATCAGGTAGGAGACCAGCGAGAGCTGGCGGATCAGCTTGTCGGTGTCGTGTGACACGTAGGGGCGAATCTATCGGACGGAGTCCGCGCAGCGAGGACCAGGGCCAGTTCTCCGCACGAGCGACGAGCCCCGCGCGGACGGGATTGTTCCAGACGTACAGGAGCGTGTCGTCGAGCTGCGTCTCGTCGTCGAGGGGCTCCGCCCAGTAGCGACGGCCGAAGAGGTGGTCGCGTCGCTTGTGCCGGCCGTTGAAGCCGCGCGCGTAGTCTCCGTTCAGGTCGCGCATCCCGAGATCCAGGTTGGCCTCGCGGGTCTCGAGGACGAGGTGGTAGTGATTGCCCATCAGGCAATAGCCGTGGATCCGCCAGCGGTAACGGCGGGCGACGCGCGCGAGCAGGTGCAGGAAGACGACGCGGTCCTCGCCGTCGCGGTAGATCGACATGCCGGAGTTGCCGCGCGTCGTGACGTGGTAGAAGGCGCCGGCGAAGATCGGTCGCAGCGGTCGGCCCATGCGTTGACGGTAGCGCCGTCAGTCCCGCTTCAGGCGGTCCGACACACATTCGGCACACGTTCCGTCAGTCCATCACTCGTGCCAGGCACGCGTCGTGTGCCGTGCCAGGCACGGGCCGAGTCTGTGCGGGACGTGGGACGTGGCGGGAGCGCGTAGTGCGTGTGCGACGGAACGCTCAGGCGGCGACGCGCGTGCGCTCGAGATGCTGGTGCGACGGGCAATAGTCGCGCTCGGGCAGCGGCGTGCGCTGGCACGGCTTTCCCTTGCGCGTCGTTGCGCGGCACCGGGCGACGCCTCCGTCGAGCGCGCCCGCCTCTATCTGCTCCTCGATGAAAGCGACAGCCGCTCCCACGCCCTCCTGCACCGCCCACGCCACCTGCGCCTGGGCCGTGATCGGGAAATAGCGCCGGATGTCCTGGAAGAGCGCCCGATCGGGCTTGGAGAAATAGAGCGGATCCTTCGCGAGCCGTTCCATCGTCTGCTCGCACGCAATCAGGACGTCGCGCCTCGATTCGAGCTGGGAACTGTGATCCGCATACGGCTCGATCAGGTCCTTAATAGACCTGTAGATTGCCCGGGAGTACTGATACATGCAGCTCTGCAACTGAAGGGCGCGCTCTTCCATTTTCGACTCTCCGAATCCTATTGACGCCGCTCAAAGGCTTTGTTAACGGGGAGTTAATCCTTCGCCGCGCTCCCCGCCGGCGCGAGTCTATCCAGATCGACGGGTTGTTACAAAGTCGCGTTGGGTCTTGTCTGATTTGTAGACAGCGTCGCGCCGCCGCGGACGGTCCGCGTTCGATTCGTAGCCCGAAATGCCTTTCGTTACACCTCAACGTGCGATCTGCCGCGGGTACGGCGTGCGAAACCCCGCGTCGCGCGCCGCGGCCACCGCATTGGTCGCCGCGGCGGAGCTCGGGTAGAAGCCCGAGAAGACGACGTAGTACCCGGGATGGAGGGTCGAGAAGTCGGACGAGTCGAGCACGCCCACGTCCTGCAGGCCGGCGCGGATCGCGCGGCGTGCCTCCTCGACGGCCCGCGCGCGACCGGCTGTCGTCGGGATCGAGTTCAGGACGACCGTGTAACCGCCCCGGCCGGCGGGCCACGATCGGAGGCGATTGGTTGGAGGAGCCGCCGGAGCCGTCGTTGCGGTCGTAGCCGTCGTCTGTGTCCGCGCCGTCGTCGGCGGAGTGGTCTCGGTCAAGGTGCCGGTGTCTGCGTTCGTGCCGACCGTGCGATTGTCGGTGGCGACGAGCCGGTTGCTGTCCGCGTTCCCGCGATCGGCCAGGACGACCACTGTTGCCGCGACGGCCGCCACCGCGAGGCCGAGCAATGCCGCCCAGACCCAGTCGCCGGGATACCACGGAATCCGGCGACGCCACGCCCCGCGGAGGGCTGACGCGGCCCGGGTCGAGCCTGGCAGCGCGAGCCCGCATTCGAGGCAGTACTCCTGGCCGGCTGCATAGGGCGTCCCGCACCGCGGGCAGTCGCCTGACTCCGCTGCGACCGCGGGAAGATTGTCGGAGGAGGGAGGCGCGCCTTCCACGTTACTCGGGCCTTGCCGCCTCGTCCCCTCCGGGCGCGTCCGGTGTCTGGCTCTCGGGGTCGGCCGCGACAACGCGGCCGCAGTTGGCGCAGAAATGCGAGCCCCAGAGGATCGGCGCGCCGCACGAGCAGCGCGCGGCGGGCGGGGTGCGCCGAACGGCGGTCGCCGTGGCAAGCAGCGCATCGAGCTCCTGGATCCGCTCGTCGATGCCGATCAGCTCCGAGCACTGCTCGTAGACGAGATCCTCGCGGAAGGCATCGCGCCGCACCATCTCCAGCACGAGCCCGCCCAAGTCGCGCACCCGCTGCTCGCGGACGCGCATCAGCGCTCGTCGGTCCCGGCGCAGCCGGCCGGCCGGGGGCAGCGGACGCCTGCGCACGGGAACAGCGCGCTGCTCGGCCGGCGGAGGCGCTGCGCCGTTCGTCGAGCCGTCGGTCGCGGGGCCGGCGCCGCGTCGAAAGCGAGAGAAGAACGCGGGTGCCACAGGCGGGGCGAGTGTATCCGCCGCCCGCTCGGAGGGTCTAGAGCTGGAGGACGACGAGCCGCTCTTCGGTAAGCTCGCGCACCGCGTAGGCAGGCCCTTCGCGCGTGTTGCCGGACGCCTTGACGCCGCCGTACGGCATTTGGTCGGCGCGGAACGTCGGCGCCTCGTTGACGGTCACGCCGCCGAATTCGAGCTCCTGGGCCGCGCGCAGCGCGGACTTGATGCTCGCGGTGAAGATCCCCGCCTGGAGGCCGTAGCGGGTGGTGTTGGCGAGCTCGATCGCCTGGTCGAGCGACTCCACGCGGTTGACGGTGCAGACCGGCCCGAAGACCTCCTCGCAGGACACCTTCAGGTCAGGCGAGGCGCCGGCGATGACGGTCGGCTTGATCAACTCGTCTTCGAGGTCGCCGCCGGTCAGGATCTCGGCGCCCGCCTGGCGAGCCTCGTCGATCCACTCGAGGATCCGCGTCCGCGCGTCCTCGTCGATCACGGGACCGACATCGGTCTCGTCGTCGGCCGGGTCGCCGACCTTCAACGCCTCGACGCGCCGCACGAACTGCGCGAGAAACGGCTCGTAGGCGGCTCTTTCGACATAGATCCGTTGAACGGAGATGCAACTCTGGCCGGCGAAGGAGAAGGCGTTGGCGGCGAGCTTCTCGGCCGCTGCGTCGACGTCGGCGTCGGCAGCGACGATCGCGGGCGTCGCGTTCCCGAGCTCGAGCGCGACGTGCTTGCGGTGAGCGCGCTCGGCGATGCTCCACCCGACGTCGCCGGAGCCCGTGAACGTGATCACCTGGACGCGGTCGTCCTCGACGAGCACGTCGCCGATCTCGGACGCCGGCCCGACGATCACGTTCAGCCAGCCCGGCGGCAGCCCGGCCTCTGTCTCGAGCTCCGCGAGCAGGAACGCCGACAGCGGCGTCTGTCCTGCCGGCTTGAGCACGACGGGGCAGCCGGCTGCGAGGGCCGGCGCGATCTTGTGCGCGACCAGGTTCAGCGGGAAGTTGAAGGGGCTGATTGCGCCGACGATGCCGCGAGGCCTCCGGATCGTGAATGCAAGCTTGCCCTCGCCGGCCTGCGAGGCGTCCATCGGGACCATCTCGCCGGTCAGCTTCCGCGCCTCGACCGCGGCGAACGTGAAGGTGGACATCGCGCGGGCCGCCTCGACGCGGGCCGCCTTGATCGGCTTGCCGGCTTCGGCGGAGATGGTCTGGGCGACCTCCTCGTGGCGGCGCCCGAGGCCGCCCGCGACGCGGACAAGGATCTCCGCCCGCTTGTGCGCCGGGAGCGGGTTCCGGAGCGCTTCCTCTGCGGCGTCGAGCGCGCGCCGAACCTCGGCTCCGCCGCCCTGGGCGACCCGTCCGACGACCTCGCCGGAAAAGGGCGAGAGGACCTTTCGCCACTTGCCGGTCTCCACCCATTCGCCCCCGATCAGGAGGCGCCGCTCCGTCGCCGTCGTGGCCATACGACGGAGTCTAGGTCGCTCGGCGTAAGCTGATCGGCGATGGCGACGGACGCTCTGATCGTCGACGCGGTTCGCTCCCCGATCGGCAAGCGAAACGGCTCGCTCGCCGGGATGCGTGGCGACGAGCTGGCTGGCTTGGTGCTGAACGGCCTCGTCGCCCGCCAGGACCTTGATCCGGCGGAGGTCGAGGACGTCCAGATGGGCTGCGTGACCCAGATCGGCGAACAGGGCTGGAACATCGGCCGGATGGCGCCCCTCGTCGCCGGCTGGCCCGAGACGGTGTGCGGCACCACGATCGACCGTCAATGCGGCTCATCGATGCAAGGGAATTTCAACGCGGCCGCTGCGGTCTGGTCGGGCCAGCTCGACCTCGTCGTCTCGGCAGGCGTCGAGATGATGTCGCGCGTCCCGATGGGCTCGAACGGCGGCGATCTCTCGGACGCGCTGACAGAGCGGTGGGAGATCGTCCCGCAGGGGATCTCGGCCGAGGTGCTCGCCAAGGAATGGAGCCTCTCGCGCGAGGAGCTCGACGCGTACTCGCTCGAGTCGCACCGCCGCGCGACGCGGGCCATCGACGAGGGCCGGTTCCAAAACGAGGTGATCCCGGTCGAGCTGCCTTCGGCCGGCGAGCCGTCTCCGGCCGGGTCGGCTCCCGACGCGCTTGGCGTCGCGACGGCGGTGGCCGTCGAGCCGAGAGTCTTTGCGGTTGACGAGGCTCCGCGGCGCGACACGTCCGCCGAGAAGCTCGCGGCGCTGCAGCCGGCCTTCCTTCCGGACGGGAAGGTGACCGCGGGGAACTCGAGTCAGATCGTCGACGGTGCGGCGGCGGTGCTCGTGGCGAGCGAGCGGGCGGCGAACCGGCTCGGGCTGACCGCGCGCGGACGGTTTGTCTCGTTCGGGCTCGCAGGCGTCGATCCGCATCGCATGCTCCACGGCAATCCCGAGGCGTGCGCGAAGGCGCTCGCCCGAGCCGGCCTCGGGTGGGACGACATCGCCGTGATCGAGGTCAACGAGGCGTTTGCGTCCGTCGTGCTGCAGTTCGTCCGCGACGCCGGGCTCGAGGATCGGCTCGACGACGTGAACCCGAACGGCGGCGGCATCTCGCTCGGGCATCCGTTGGGGGCGACCGGCGCGCGCGTGACCGCCACGCTGCTGAACGAGCTCGAGCGGCGCGAGGCGCGATACGGGATCGCCACGATGTGCATCGGCTTCGGCCAGGCGCTCGCGGGCGTCGTCGAACATCTTTAGGATCCCGCGCCGTGACCAAGGAGATCAGGAAGGTCGGAGTCGTCGGCCTCGGCACGATGGGAGCCGGTATCGCGCAGATCAGCGTCCAGTCGGGGTTCGAGACTGTCGGGCGCGAGGTCGCCCTCGAGCTGGCAGAGCGGGGTCAGGCCACGATCGACCGCTATCTGACACGTGCTGCCGAGAAGGGACGGTTGACCCACGAGGAGCGGGACGCCGCGCTCGGGAGGCTCAGCCTGACGACCGAGTTGGAGGATCTTGCGGACTGCGACCTGGTGATCGAGGCGATCGTCGAGGAGCTCGAGCCGAAGCGCGAGCTGTTCGCGGCGCTCGGCGGCATCGTCGGTGAGGACGCGGTGCTGGCGACGAACACCTCGGCCCTCTCCGTCACGGAGATCGCCGGTGCGACCGGGCGACCGGAGCGTGTGGTCGGAATGCACTTCTTCAATCCGGCGCCCCTGCTGCCGCTGGTCGAGATCGTTCGCGGCGAGCGGAGCGGGGAGGATGCAGTCGAGGCGGCCTATAGCTGGGCCGAGCGCGCGGGCAAGCAGCCGGTGCGCTGCAACGACACGCCGGGATTCATCGTCAACCGCGTCCTGATCCCCCTCCTGAACGACTGTGTGCGCGTGCTCGACGAGGCCAGCGTGGAGCCGGCCGATATGGACAAGGCGCTGGAGAACGGTGCCGGGTGGCCGCTCGGGCCCTGCGCGCTGATCGATCTGATCGGCATCGATATCCACGTCCATGCCTCGGAAGCCCTGCACGGCAAGCTCGGCGAGCCGCGGATGGCGCCTCCAGAGCGCCTCGTCCGGATGCAGGCGGACGGGCACCTGGGCCGCAAGTCGGGCCGCGGATTCTTCGACTACTAGCGGACACGTCCGAACCGGCCCGTCGGCCCGTGCCAGGCTCGCGCCATGGCCCGCGGGGCCACGGCGCGACGCGCGAGGCCAAGGCCAGTGCCAGGCGCGCGGCCAAGGCCAGTGCCAGGCACGCGCCATGGCCCGAGGAGCTACGGCCGGGAGAGACGCGCCCAGATGTTCTCGACGAGCGCGGCGACCTGCGGGTCCCCGAGCGACGCGGCGAAGTTGAGCGTGCCCGCGGCGAACACCTTTGCTCCCGCGGGATTCTCGTAGTACGTCATCTCCGCCGTCCGTCCGGGGCCAAGCACGTTCGGGATCGTCGCGAGGACGCGCGTGCCCTCAGGCGACGCCGCGGTGCGCGAGTCGATCTCGATGCCATACCGGCCGAACTGCGACCCCTCGCCAAGGCCGGTTCCCGCGAAAGCCCACGGGTCCAACGCCAGCCCTGAGACCACGAACGGCGCCTGCCGCTCCCCGTGATTCGAGCCCGAATACTGGACGCCGACCAGCCCCGCCTCCGGCTTCCCCTGATCCCGCCAGAGCTTCCCGCGCACGATCCGGTCGCCCTTCGCCGTCACCTCGCGGAAGAAGTTGTTCGCCGCGAGGAAGGCGAGGTTGCCGCCCAGATCGCGATAGCGTCGGACGACGTCGTAGACGTGCCTCGTGACGTACTCCTCGTGCCCGGGAAAGACGACGAGGTCGTACGCGCGGGCCAGTGCGTCGCCCGAGCCCACCCGCTCGAGGTCGTCGTCGGACAGATAGTCCACCTGCTTGCCGGTCCGGTTGAGCCACGAGATGAACTCGAGGTCCCAGTCGTGGAACCGAAACGGCACGCCGAAGTCGAGGAACGGCCGCTGCAGCGCGACCGACCGCTGGCCGCCGCTGACGTACCAGCTGTCGCCCCAGCCGTCGCCGTTGGCGTCGTCGAAGTTGTAGGCCTGCCACGTGTTGGTCGCGAGCACGACGGCCACCCGGTTCGTCCCGAGCACACGTGGGCGCAGGATCAGCGGCGCGTACCCTGTCCGCCCGTCGGCCGCGCGAGCGCGCAGGAAGTAGAGCCCACTCGACCATTCCCCCGCACGCACGAGCCGGAGCCGTGTGCGCGCGCTGCGGTACCGCTCCCAGCGCACGTCGAGCGGCGGAGTGACGGCGCCGCCGTTCGTCTTCACGTCCACCTCCGACACCTTCACGGAGCTCCCGAACGCGAAGACCTGCAGGCGGAACGCCTTCGCGTCGGTGGCGATCGCGAGCGAGGCGAACTCTCCAGGCGCGTAGCTTCGCCGCAGAAATCCGAGGTCGATGCCCTGCACGCGCACCACCGGCGCGTCGACCCGCTGCCCGCGCCAGGGGCGGTAGTTTCCGTACACGCGCAGGCGCCCGCCAGCGTCGCGCACGGTCAGCCGGAGGATGTACGTGCGCGGTGCCACGGTCCGGGCCGGACGCCAGGTCAACCGGTGCGGCCCCGCTGCGAGCGACCACGTCTGGCTCCAGACCACCACGGAGGGCGCTCGGTTCTCGCGAATCGTCTCCGTGCGGACGGCGTCCATCCGTACGCGTGCCGCGCGGTCGAGCCGAAACGACACGAGCGCGCGGTCGCGAAATCCGTCGCCGTTCGGGCTGACGGTCGTGAGCAGGCGTCGATCCCCGGCGAACGGCGTCGAGCCGTTCGAGACGCGGAGGTCGAGCAAGTGCGGGGCCGCGACGCGAGGCGTACCTGCGGCGGCGACCGCGAGCGGCGTCAAGAGCAGCAGAACGACCGCGGCGGGAACTCGCATGCCGGCGAATCTTGCCGGAACCTTCCAGTCACCCTGGACGGAAGCCGCTTTCTTCCTGCCGGGGATTACACTTTCCTTACTTGCCATTCAATGCGGCCACACCTGACCGTTCAATACTTCGAGAGCCATGCGGCGACTCCTGACCTTCTGCGCTCTCGTTGCGCTCGCGCTTCCCCCGGCGATTCAGGCTGCTACGACAGCGGACGGCACGCTAGCCGTCAAGAACGCGACCGGCGTGGTCATGGTCAAGGCGACGGGCGCGGTCATCATCGGTCACGCCGACAAGGCGAAGATCACGATCACCGACGCCGACTCGACGGACGGCCGGGTAATCGTGCTCGGCTGGAAGACGAAGGTCGCGATCGCGCCCACGAAGACCCAGTACACGGGCGAGGACATGAGGTTCAAGCTCCTCGGCGGCGACAACACGCTCTTCATCCGCGGCTCGGGCATCTCACTTTCCGCGGTCGGCGAGGGCAAGGTCACGCTCGACGGCGGCAATGTGGCGAACGACGGGAAGTTCTCGATCGACGACGGGCCGTTCCTGTCGCTCCCGGACTCGATCCACAGCTACTCGTTCGGCGGCTGACCGCCCGCTTTAGGGCATCCTTCGGGAGTGTCTGCCCAGCAACAGACCGTGCTTGTCGTCGAGGACGAGGCGTCGATCGCCTCGTTCGTCTCTCTCTATCTGAAGAACGCGGGCTACGGAGTTCGCACCGCTTCGACCGGAACCGAGGCCCTGAGCGCAGCCGCTAGCGACTCTCCCTCGCTGATCGTGCTCGACCTGATGCTGCCGGACATCGACGGGATCGAGGTCTGCAAGCGGATCCGTCAGCGCTCCGATGTCCCCATCCTCATGCTGACCGCCCGCGACGAGGACGTGGACAAGATCATCGGGCTCGAAGTCGGCGCCGACGACTACCTGACGAAGCCGTTCAATCCGCGCGAGCTCGTCGCCCGGGTCAAGTCGGTGCTGCGCCGATCCGCGCCGGCCAGGCAGGACCCGGAGAACGCGGTGATCAAGCACGGCGATCTCACGGTCGACTCCGGGCGCCGGGAGGTCCGGGTCGTCGAGGAGGAGATCCAGCTCGCGCCGAAGGAGTTCGACCTCCTCTGGGAGCTGCTCGATCATCGCGGGCTCGTGCTCACGCGCGACCAGCTGCTCGAACGCGTCTGGGGCTACACGTTCGCCGGAGACACCCGCACGGTCGACGTCCACGTACGGCAGCTCCGCCGCAAGCTCGGCGATGCGTCGCCGATCGTGACGGTGTGGGGAGTCGGCTACAAGGTAGGACCCGCGCGGGAAACGGGGAACGAGCAGAACTAGCAATGTTTAGATCGCTCCGGTTCCGGCTTCCGGCGCTCTTCCTGGCCGGCGTCGTGCTGGCCGGGCTCGTCTCGACGATCATCGCGCTCGGGCTCTTTCAAAGCTACGTCCAGCAGCAGAGCATCGCCCAGCTCCGGCACCAGTCGGACAGCCTGACCGGCGCGATCCAGAACTCCGTCGGGGGCGACAAGAAGGAAGCGGTGCCGTTCGAGCTGCTCCGGCGCGGAACCGGCACGAAGATTTACTTCGTCGGGCTGGCGAAGGGCTTCGGAGGCTCGCTCTTCCCCGGCCAGAAGAACCTACCGACGCTGCCCAAGCGCTACGTCGACTTCGCGAGGCTCCGCGGCGGGCGGGAGTACTCGTTCGAGTTCCGGCCGCCCGGGCAGAAACAGAGGTATCTGGCGCTCGCCCGGCCGCTGAGGCTCGAGCGGAAGGTCTTCGGTGCCGTCGTCGTCGCCCGGCCCAAGACGGATCTCGCGGGCCAGCGCTTGACGCTACTCGGCCGGCTCGGGCTCGCCGCGCTCGCCGGCCTGCTCGTGTCGGGACTGCTCGCCTGGTACCTGTCCCGGCGTTTCACCCGCCCGCTGCTCGAGCTCTCGGAGGCGGCGGACGCGGTCGCGAAAGGCAACTACGACGTGCCCGTCCCGGTCCTGCCCGCTCGGGACGAGATCGCGCACCTCTCGGAGCGGTTCGGCGAGATGACGATGCGGCTCGCGGAGGCCGAGCAGCTGACACGGAACTTCCTCATGTCGGTCTCGCACGAGCTGCGCACGCCGTTGACCGCCATCCGCGGCCACGTGGAAGCCCTGTCCGAAGGACTCGTGGAGGATCCGGTGGGGCGCTCGGAGTCGCTCGAGGTCATCCGGGCTCAGGCGACGCGGCTCGAACGGCTCGTCGGCGACGTGCTCGATCTCGCGAAGTTGGACGCACACCGCTTCACCGTCCATCGGGAGGAGGTCGACATGCACCGGCTCGTCGACGCGGCGTACGCCGAGTTCGGCGAGGAGGCGCGCCGACGCGCGATCGAGTACCGCGAGCGGGTCGATGCGAGGCCGGTGATCGTCACGGACGGCGACCGGGTGCTGCAGATCATCTCGAACCTGCTCCGGAACGCTTTCCGCTGGACGCCGGACGGAGGGCGGATCGACGTCGAGCTCACGTCCAGCAACGGCACCGTCTCGGTCGCGGTCGGCGACACCGGGCCGGGGATTGCGCCAGAGGAGCGCGAGCGCATCTTCCGGCCGTTCTGGTCGCGGGACGACGGCGGCACGGGGCTCGGTCTCGCGATCGCGCACGAGCTGGCGGGCGCGCTCGGTGGGCGCATCGAGCTCGAGACCGCCCCTGGGGGAGGGAGCCGGTTCGAGCTCGTCCTCCCCGCGAGCCGGAACTAGCATCCCGCCCGTGTCAGTTTCCGAGCGCGTCGTTGCCCTGCCCGTGCGGCGCCCGCCGCGCCGGCCGCTCGGCGCGGCCCTCGTCTCGCTGCGGCCGAGACAGTGGACGAAGAACCTGCTCGTGTTCGCGGGCATCGTCTTCGCGGCGAAGCTCGGCGATGTCGGCCGCTGGGCCGACGCAGCGGTTGCGTTCGTCGCGTTCTGCGCCGCCTCGAGCGCGGCCTACCTCGTCAACGACGTGCGCGACGCGGCGCATGACCGGCTTCATCCGACGAAGAGCTCCAGGCCGATCGCGCGCGGGGAGCTCGCGCCGCGGGCCGCCCTTGCTCTCGCCGCAGGCCTCGCGCTCACGGCCGCGGCGCTTGCGGCCACGCTCGGCCTCTCCGGGCTCCTGTACCTCGGCGCTTTCCTCGCACTCCAGGCGGCGTACACACTCGCGCTGAAGGAGATCGTGCTCGTGGACGTGATGGCGATCGGCGCGCTGTTCGTCGTACGCGCTGCGGCGGGTGCCGACGCGGTGCGCGTTCCGATCTCGCCGTGGCTGCTGCTCTGCACGGCACTCCTTGCGCTCTTTCTCGGCCTGGCGAAGCGCCGGGGCGAACTCGTCCTCGTCGGCGCGGACGCGACACCCGGTCGGCCCGTGCTCGCCGGCTACTCCCTGGAGCTCGTCGACCAGCTCGTCAGCGTCGTCGCGGCCTCGACCGTGATCGCCTACGCGCTCTACACGTTCTCGGCTCGCGACTCGAAGGCGATGATGGTCACGATTCCGTTCGTCCTCTTCGGGGTCTTCCGCTACCTGCTGCTGATCCACCGGCACGATCTGGGCGAGGAGCCGGAGAACGTGCTGCTCTCGGACCTGCCGATCCTGCTTTGTGTTGCCGGCTGGGTGGTTGCTGCGGCCCTCATCCTCGTCCTCACCTAGCCGGATTCCCTCGGTCGAGGGATACCCAAAGGGGGGAGCGACCGGCATCATTGTGGGTGCTCCGGGGGGGAGCCTGAACCGAGGAGAGTCATGAGGGAGCCGGAAACCGGCCTGGTCGGCGCACACGCGCTCTGGCGTGGGGTGAACGAGACGATCGCGGCTGCGGCACGACTTTCCGGCGACGAGCGGGCGACGTTCGTCTGCGAATGCGGCAGCTACGCGTGCGTGGCGCGGATCGACGCGACCCTGGCGGACTACGACGACGCCCGGTTCCTGATCGTTGCCGGCCACGAGGTCATGACGGACGATCCGGCGGACGCTCCGACCACACGCGAGGCCGCGTACCTGCGCGCGGTCCCGAGTCTCAGCTAGGAGCTCGAGCCGGCGGTCGTGTCGGGTCGGCGGTCTTCGATGCGGTAGACGATCGCGCCACCGCTCGACTGCAGGTTGCGCTCGAGCTGCTCCAGGCGCTCGTCGACGCTCTTCCAGCCCGATGTGATCAGGTCGACGAGGAGCGCGAGGTCGTCCACGCGCGCGTGGCGCTCGCTGAGCGTGTCGCCCTCGATGCGCTCGAGCCGGCGGATGACCTGGTTCATCAAGCCGCGCACCTCGGCGAGGTTGCGGCCTACCGGGATCACCTGCTCGCGCAGCCCGTCCTGGACGGCGTTGCCGAGCCGTTCAGGGAGCGAGGACTCGAGCTCGGCGGCGAGCTCGGCGAGGGCCTCGACGCCCTCCCGCGCACGCTCGAGCGCGGCCTCGACCGCGGCCGGATCGGTGCGCCCTTCCGCGGCGGCTGCCAGTCGCTCCTTGGCGCGCCCGATGGCGTCTTCGTCCATGCGGTGCAAGGGTAGCGTTGGGGTCGGATGAAGGCTGACGAGCTCGAGTACGAGCTGCCGCCGGAGCTGATCGCGCAGCGTCCCCTCGAGCGGCGGGACGACTCCCGGCTCCTCGTCTTCGAGCGGGCCACGGGCGCGCTGCGACATCGCGTCTTCTCGGAGCTGCCGGACGAGCTCCGGCGGGGCGAGCTCGCCGTTGTGAACGACACGCGGGTCGTCCCGGCGCGGATCCCCATCGAGCGGCCGCGCGGCGAGGTGCTGCTCGTGGAACGGCTCGACGACGCGGGCACGTGGGACGCGCTTGCGCGGCCGACGCGACGCCTGCGGGCCGGCCGGCGCTACGGGCCGGTCGAGCTCCTCGAGCATCTCGGCGGGGGCCGGTGGCGCGTGCGGCTGGACGGGGAGCCGGCCGGGGACACGCCGCTCCCGCCGTACATCCAGGAGCCGCTCGCCGACGCGGGGCGCTACCAGACCGTGTATGCGCGGGAGGCGGGATCGGCCGCCGCGCCGACGGCCGGGCTGCACTTCACGCCGGAGCTCGTCGCGCGGCTCGACGTCGAGCGAGTGACGCTGCACGTCGGCCTCGACACGTTCCGGCCCCTCACGGTGGAGGAGCTCGACGAGCACGTGCTGCACGGCGAGCGTTACGCAGTCGCGGCGGACGCATGGGAGCGGATCCGCGCTGCCGAGCGTGTGCTCGCGGTCGGGACGACGACCGTGCGCGTGCTCGAGACGCTCGCACGCGGGGGGCCGCTCGTCGGCAGGACGTCGCTGTTCGTGCGTCCGCCGTTCGAGTTCCGCCGCGTCGACGCACTGCTGACGAACTTCCATCTCCCACGCTCGACGCTGCTCGCCCTCGTGATGGCGTTTGCGGGAGTGGAGGCGACGCGCGGGCTGTACGCCGAGGCGATTCGCGAGCGCTACCGCTTCTACTCGTTCGGCGACGCCATGCTCGTGCTGTAGACATGTCCCAACTGTCCCGTGCCAGGCACGTGGCATGGCCGCGAAGGACGTAGCAGTTCGGGACGCGTCGGGTGCCTGGCTCTTCGAACCGCCAGTGCCAGGCACGTGCCATGTTCTGCGACGCTAGGCCCGACATGGACACGTTCAGCGTCACGGCCACGGACGGGGCCGCGCGGGCCGGCATCCTCCGCACGGGCCACGGCGACGTGCCGACGCCGGCGTTCATGCCCGTCGGCACGAAGGGCACGGTCAAGAGCCTCGACCCGGACGAGCTGACCGCCCTCGGTGCGCCGATCATCCTCGGCAACACGTACCACCTGCACTTCCGGCCGGGGGACGACGTGATCGCAGGGCTGGGCGGCCTGCACGCCTTCTGCGGCTGGAACGGGCCGATCCTCACCGACTCGGGCGGCTTCCAGGTCTTTTCCCTGCGCGACACGTTGCTCGCCGTGGACGACGAGGGCGTGACCTTCCGCTCGATCTACGACGGCGCCGAGGCGCGCTTCACGCCCGAGCTGGTCGCGGGGATCCAGGCCAACCTCGGCTCCGACGTCGCTATGTGCCTCGACATCTGCCTTCCCGCGGGCGTCCCCAGGGCCGAACTGGAGGAGGCGGTTCGACGCACGACGCTCTGGGCAGCGCGCCAGCGCGAGGCGGAGCGCGCTCCCGCCCAGCTCCTGTTCGGGATCGCCCAGGGCGGGACGGACGACGAGCTTCGGCGACGGTCGATCGCCGAGCTCACCGAGCTCGACTTCGACGGGTACGCGCTCGGGGGCCTGGCGATCGGCGAGTCCCGGGAGGCCATGTTCGAGACGACAGAGTGGGCTGCGCCGCTCCTCCCGGAGGACAAGGCGCGCTACTTCATGGGCATCGGCGACCCCGAAGGCATCCTCGAGGTGATCGCGCGCGGGATCGACATGTTCGACTGCGTGCTCCCGACGCGCACGGCCCGAACGGGCTCTGCCCTTACCTGGCACGGGCGCCTCAACCTCCGCAACGCCAGGTTCGCAAAGGACGCGCGCCCCCTGGACACGGACTGTGCCTGCCCCGCCTGCCGGCGCTTCACCCGCGCGTACCTGCGCCACCTCGTCAACCAGCAAGAGCTCCTCGGGCACCGCCTCCTGACGTTGCATAACCTCCATTTCGTGCTCGAGCTCACCGGAGGCGCCCGCGCGGCGATCGAGCGCGGCGAGCTCGAGCGCTACCGCAGCGACGCGCTCGCCCGGCTCGCTGCCGGAGCAGAGGAGGAAACCGCATCACCGCTGTGATCCTGATCGGGGTCGGCTTCGTCTTCCTCTACATCTTCGTGCTGCTCCCGCAGCGGCGGGCGACGCGCGAGAAGATGCAGATGCAGGACGCGATCGACGTCGGCGACGAGATCGTGACCGCCGGAGGAATGTATGGCTACGTCACCTCGGTCGGCGAGGACGAGCTCGAGGTCGAGATCGCACGGGGCACCGTCGTCCGCGTCGCCACCCGCGCGGTCGCGGGACGGATCGACCCGGACGACGACGAGGACGAGCCCGGCGAGGAAGAGGACGCGCCGGAGCCCGCGACGAACTCGCCCGAGCACAGGCCCAGCTAACCTTTCCGTCCTCCGAGCGCCATGTCCGAAACGCGTAAGCATCTCCTTCTCATCGCGCTGATCGCGGCCGCACTGGCCGGGGTCGGGCTGCTCGTCGTTCCGGGCTCTCCGTTCCACAAGCCGGTCAAGCAGGGCCTCGACCTGCAGGGCGGCCTGGAGGTCGTGCTCAAAGCCCAGGCGCCGCGGAACCACCCGCTGACCAAGTCGGACCTCGACCGCTCGATCGAGATCATGCGGTCGCGCGTCGACAAGCTCGGCGTCTCGGAGCCGGAGATCCGGAAGCAAGGCTCGGACCAGATCGTGATCGAGCTTCCCGGCGTGAAGAACGCGGCGCAGGCTGCCGAGGTGATCGGCAAGACGGCCCAGCTCGAGCTCTACGACCTCGAGACCTCGGTGACCGGTCCGTCGAAGTCGGCACAAGGGATCCTGGCCAGGCCGAGCCTCTACGCGCTGCTGGCCGGCGTCCAGTCCACCTCGCAGGGCGCGGACGCCGGCGCCTGGTACCTCTTCGACGCGAAAAAGAAGCTCGTCGCGGGGCCGAGTCCGTCCCGCCAGGCGTTCGTGGAGAAAGCCGCGAAGCTCGCGGCCAAGGCGGGCAAGCCCGGCAAGGCGGCGGCCAAGGGCAAGGACACGCTGCCCGGCGGATTCACGCTCTTCGCCCGTCCGAAGCAGACGACCGTCGTCTTCTGCGGCCCGGTCGACCGCTTCTGCCCGGGCGTCAACGAGGCGCCCCCGCGCCAGACGTACTTCTACCTCTTCACGAAGAACATCGACCAAGTGCCACCGCCCGCGAATCCCGTGCCGCAGATGACCGGCAAGGACCTGAAGCTGAACGGCACGCGTGCGGACATCGACACGCAGACGAACAGTCCGGAAGTGCTGATGAGCTTCACAAAGGACGGTTCGAAGAAGTTCCAGACGATCACGCGCGACGAGTACCGGCGCGGCAGGATCTTCGGTGTCCCCCAACACTTCGCGATCGTCCTCGACAACGAGATCAAGTCCTGGCCGCAGATCGACCCGAAGGACTCGGCGCTCTCGAACGGGATCTCCGGAGGCGGCCGCATCACGGGCATCGACTCGCTCACCGAGGCGAAGCAGATCGCGCTCGTGCTCCAGACGGGCGCCCTGCCGGTGAAGTTCGTCACGGCCGAGCAGACGCAGGTCTCGGCGACGCTCGGCAAGGACTCCCTGCAGCAGGCGAAGCGCGCGGCCCTCGTAGGCCTGCTCATCGTCGCGCTGTTCCTGCTCCTGCTCTACCGCTTCCTCGGGCTCGTCGCGGTGATCGGGCTCGCCATCTACGTCGCGTTCCTCTATGCCGCGATCCTGATCCTGAACGTGACGCTCACCCTCCCGGGCTTCGCCGGCCTGATCCTCACGATCGGAGTGGCCGCCGACGCGAACGTCGTCGTCTTCGAACGGATCAAGGAAGAAGTGCGCGCCGGAAAGAGTGTGCGCGCGGCGATCGCGGCCGGCTACTCGAAGGGCTTCCGCACGATCCTCGACGCGAACGTCGTCACCTGCATCACTGCCCTGATCCTGTTCGCGGTCGCGACTGCCGGCGTGAAGGGCTTCGCGCTGATGCTGCTGATCGGGACGGTGATCTCCCTCGTCACCGCCGTCGCGGCCACGCGCGCGATGCTCGGTCTCCTCGCCGGCTTCCGCTGGTTCTCGAACCCCCGCTTCATGGGTGCGCACGGCCAGCAGACGGCGAAGTGGCTGCAGATCGATTTCATGCGCCGGCGCTACGTCTGGTTGGGGATCGCCACCGCCGCGGTCGCGATCAGCTTCGGCTCGCTCGCCGTGAGGGCGCTGAACCTTGGCATCGACTTCAAGGGCGGCACGCAGGTCACGTTCAAGACGCGGGCGCCGCACCTCGTCGACGACGTGCGCAGCGAGGCCAAGAAGGTTGGCCAGGGCGATGCCGTGATCCAGGGCCGCGGGAAGCAGACGGCCGGGAAGTACCAGAGCTTCCAGCTCCGCACGCGCTCGCTGAAGCCCGGCCAGTTGACGCAGCTCCAGACCGACCTGCGCGACCGGCTCGGCGCCTACGCGCCCGGCGTGAAGAACGTCTCCGCGAGCTTCGGACGCCAGATCGCCAAGTCGGCGATCCTCGCGATCTTCTTCTCGCTCTTCCTGATCGTGGGCTACATCGCGATCCGGTTCGACCTCAAGTTCGCGCTGCCGGTGATCGTCGCCCTCCTGCACGACATCGCGCTCACCGTCGGCGTCTACTCGCTCGTGGGCCGCGAGGTCACCACGTCCACGGTCGCGGCTGTTCTGACCGTGCTCGGCTACTCGATCTACGACACGATCATCATCTTCGACCGCGTGCGCGAGAACGTGCCGCTCATGCGCGGGAAGGCGTCGTTCGCGACGATCACCAACGTCTCGCTCTGGGAGACGATCCGGCGCTCCCTGGCCACGACGTTCATCACGCTGCTGCCGGTCGGCGCGCTGCTCGTGTACGGCGGCGCCACGCTGAAGGACTTCGCGTTCGCGCTGATGGTCGGCATCGCCTCCGGCGCGTACTCGTCGATCTTCATCGCCGCGCCGATCCTCACCATGCTGAAGGAGCGCGAGCCGGAGTGGGCGCGGAAAAAGGCGCTCGACCTGCCAGTGGACGGCGACGGTCGGCGACGCGGACGAGTCGACCCCGGCACGGCGGCGCTCGAGCAGGCCGAGTCGGCCGCCGCAGCCGAACCGACGCCTGAGCTGATCCCGAGCGCGGCCGCCAGCTCCGCCGACGCGAAGCGCGAGCAGCGCCGCCAGCGCCGCAAGACACGCCCTCATGGCCGAGCCCGGTAGTAACAACAGCAGCAACGGCTTCGCGCGCGACCTCGCCGAGCGCCTCGTACTCGGTGGCGTCGGCGCGCTCGCGCTCACGGCCGAGCGCGTGGACGCGCTCGTGGACTCCCTCGTCGCCCGCGGCGGGATGGAACGCGATGACGCGCGCTCGCTCGTCGACGACCTCACCGGGCGGTGGCGCAAAGAGGCCAAGCGCGCCGGGCGCGCAAGCTCGACCGCCCAGGGGCTGCTGCGGGAGCTCGGCCTCGTGACGAAGGGGGACGTGGAGGAGCTGGAGCTCCGCATCGCCCAGCTCGAGCACCGCCTGCGCCTCGTCGAGGGCGCAAAGCCGCCCGCGACCTAGCCCCTGCAAAGGAGATGCGCCGGTCGTGTCACACTTTGTGGCATGGCTCAACCGCGGACGAAGACGCGCAACTTCGGCAGGCTCTCCGAGATCGCGCAGGTCATGGCGCGGCACGGCTTCGGCTACTTCCTCGACTCGCACCGCCCCTGGGACCGCAAGCAGGCGCTCGCAGACCCAGGTACGTCCCAGCGCGGCCAGCACCTGCGGGAGATGCTCGACGAGCTCGGCCCGACGTTCGTGAAGTTCGGCCAGCTGCTCTCGACCCGCCCCGATCTCCTGCCGCCGGACATCATCGCCGAGCTGCGCGGGCTACAGGACGACGTCCGCCCGTTCCCGTTCGAGCAGGCCGAGCAGGTGATCGAGGCCGACCTTGGACTCACCGTCGAGCAGCTCTTCCTCGAGTTCGAGGAGCGCCCGATCGCCGCCGCGTCGATCGGCCAGGTCCACCGCGCGATCCTCCCGAACGGCCAGCAGGTCGCGGTCAAGGTGCAGCGCCCGGGCGCGCCGCGTCAGATCGAGGCGGACATCGCCCTCCTCTACCGAGGCGCGCGGCTCGCGAAGGACCGGATCCGCGCGCTGGATTTCATCGACGCCCCCGCCGTGATCGACGAGTTCTCCCGGTCGATTCGCCAGGAGCTCGACTACCGGCACGAGGGCCGGAACGCCGACGCCTTCTACCGCAACTTCGAGGGCAGCGAGGCGGTGTGCGTCCCGAAGGTCATCTGGAGCTACACCAGCGCGCGCGTGCTGACGCTTGAGTACCTCGACGGCGTGCAGCTCGCCGACGTGGGGGAGAGCACGCACTCGCTCGAGGAGCGTCGTGCGATCGCCTACCTCGTCTCCGAGGCCTGGATGGCGATGATCTTCCGCCACGGCTTCTTCCACGGCGACCCGCACCCCGCGAACATCCTCGTGCTCGGGCCCGGCCAGATCGGCCTCGTCGACTTCGGCCTCGCCGGCAAGCTGACGCAGGAGGACACGGCGAAGGCCACGCGCCTGTTCATCGACGCCGCCAACGAGAACGTCGACAACCTGCCCAAGCGGCTCGCCGACCTCGGCGTCGAGTACCCGAAGGAACGCGAGGAGGAGTTCAAGGCTGAGCTACGCGAGCTCTACTACCGCTACTACGGCGCCTCCCTCGCGGAGATCGATCCGCTGCAGGTCATCCGTGAGGCCTTCGCGCTCATCTACTCGATGAACCTGCACCTGCCGACGCGGTTCCTCATCCTCGACAAGGCGATCGCCACACTCGGCGGCGTCGGGGTCGACCTCTATCCCGACTTCAACGTGTTCGAGGTCGCGCGCCCGTATGCGCGCGGGCTGCTCCTCGAGCGCTTCAAGCCGCAACGGATGGCCGCCGACCTGCGCCGGGAAGGGCTCCGCCTCGCGGAGGTCGTCTACGAGCTGCCGTACCAGATCCACGACACGCTCGAGCAGGTGCGGGACGGCCAGATCGAGGTCGGCTTCGTGCACAAGGGACTCGACGAGTTCATGCAGCGGATGATGGTCGCCTTCAACCGCCTCGTCGTCGCGCTCGTGGTGGTGGGAGGGCTGATCGGCTCGAGCCTGATCGGGATCTTCGCGACCGGCGGCCCGCAGTTTCTCGGCGTCAACGTGCTTTCCGTGATCGGCTTCGCGCTTTCGGGCGTGCTCGGGGTCTGGCTGCTCTGGGGCGTCGTCCGCTCCGGCCGGTTGTAGATCGTTCGTCACGAAATCGGGCGAAAGGACATCTAGGCGGGCGTTGTCGCCGGAGCTACCTTGGCCTCATGTCGGCCGCCGTACTCCTCGCCGAGACCGAGCCCGACACGCGGAGCTTCCTCGAGCGGCACCTCGTCGACGACGGATTCGAGGTCGTTGCGGGCGAGCTGGCGCACGACGGGCGGCCGGACCTCATCCTGCTCGGCGACTCGCGCCAGGTGAGCGAATGGGCAGGCGAGGTACCGGTGATCGTGCTCGGCGGTGACCAGACCGACGTGATCGACCGGGTGCGCGCGTTCGAGCGCGGCTGCGACGACTATCTCTCCGAGCCGTTCATGTACGACGAGCTGGTGGCGCGGATTCGCGCGGTGCTCCGACGTTCGCGACCGGCCGACCCCGCGCGCTTCGAAGCCGGGCCGATCCGCGTTGACCCCGCGACGCGCCGCGTCACGCTTGCGGGCGAGCGCGTGGAGCTGGCGGGCAAGGAGTACCAGCTCCTGCTGAAGCTGCTCTCGGAGCCGGCGCGAGTGTTCACGAAGGAAGAGCTGCTGCGCGAGGTGTGGGGTTTCCGCTCGCTCGGCCGCACGCGCACGCTCGACTCGCACGCGTCACGGCTGCGGCGGAAGCTCGGCGCGACCGGCCTCGGCCCCTTCATCGTCAACGTATGGGGCGTGGGCTACCGGCTGCTCGACGACTAGCGCGGCGGCGGAGGAGGGCTGGCGCGCTAGGCTGTGCCGTCTCTAGACGTCGACAGAAGGGGTTCTCGCTCAGATGTCACGCAACAGGTCTTTCCTGAAGATCTTGCTGCTCGCGCTCGTCGCCGCCGCGGCGCTCAGCGCGTTCGCCGGAAGCGCCGGCGGCCGCACGAACGAGGCTCCTCGGAACAACGGCGCGCCCACCGTGAGCGACACGCAGGGTCAGCCGCTCACGGCGGTGAAGCCGGGCGACACGGTCCAGGGCAACAACGGCAGCTGGTTCTGCAATCCGCCGTATCCGGGCCTGACGACCTGCAAGTTCGACTTCCAATGGGAGCGCTGCAACGCCGGCGGCGGAAGCTGCGTCCAGGTTCCCGGCGCGACGGCTCAGCGGTACACGACAACCCAGCAGGACGCGGGTTCGCGCTTGCGGGTGGCCGTGACGGCGACGAACTACGACTGCAACGCGCCGGGCACCGAGTGCCGGTTCGTCTCCGTCAGCGCCTATTCCGGTCAGACGCCGGTCGTCGCGAATCCGGTTGTGGTGGTTGCGAAACCGGCCTCGACCGCTCCGCCGACGATCACCGGGATCGCATCGGAGCGCGAAGTCCTGACCGCGGCGGACGGCGCGTGGTCCGGTCCGGGCCCGATCACGACCGCGCGCCAGTGGCTGCGCTGCGACACCGCCGGGAACGGATGCGCGAATATCCCTGGTGCGACCGCTGCGACGTACACGGTCGCTCCCGCCGACGTCGGCCTGACCATCCGGGTGACCGCATCGGCGACGAACAGCGGCGGAACGTCGAGCGCGCTCTCCGCTCCCACGGCGGTCGTGACGCCTCTGGCGCCGCGGCCCGGGCGGACGACGCTCTCGATCGCAGACGTCTCGCTGCCGCAGCGGCTGCTCATCGATCGCGTACTGGTGACGCCGCGGCCGATTCGGTCCCTCGCGCCCTTCGTCGTGCGCTTCCGCGTCTCCGACACGCGCGGCTTCCGTATCGTCGGCGCACTCGTCCAGGCGGCCAGCGTGCCGCCGGACGTCACGCGGCCCGCGGCCGAGGTGACCACGGGCCGGGACGGCTGGGCTTCGGTCACCCTCCGCCCGACCACGAAGCTCCAGCTCCGCAGGGGATCGCTCTACCTGTTCGTCCGGGCGCGGAAGCCGGGCGAAAATCTCCTCGCGGGCGTGTCGACGCGTCAGCTCGTCCGCGTTCCGGTGGCTGCACCGATCGCGGTGGCGCCGGCGACGACGAAGGCGTCAGCAGCCGGCAAGTAATCGAGGAACGCTGCTTCGGCTCAAAGGCTGACGCCCTCGAGCCGAAGCAGCTGCTGCTTGCGATGGAGTCCTCCGCCGTAGCCGACGAGGCTCCCGTTCGCGCCCACCACCCGGTGGCAGGGAAGGACGATGGGGAGCGGATTGCGGTTCATCACCGTGCCGACGGCGCGGGCGGCGCGAGGCGCGTCGACCTGCGCGGCCAGCGTCCCGTAGGTCGTGAGCTGCCCGTACGGCACCTGGGCGAGCTCGTGCAGGACGCGCTCGTGGAACGGCGCCACGCGCAGGTCGACGTCGAGTTCAAACTCCTGCCGGCGCTGCTCGAAGTACTCGTCGAGCTGCCTGCGGGCGTCGTCCACCGAACCCGCGACACGGAGCACGCGCAATCCGTGCGTCTTTCCCACGTTCTCGGCGAACCGCTCCGGCTCGTCGTCGAACCAGATCCGGCAGAGCCCGCGGTCGGTCGCGCCGACCAGCAGAGGGCCGACGGGTGTGTCGAGCAGGTCGTAGTGGACGTCGACGTCGCCGCTCGCGGCGGCGGCGGCGCGAAAACGGCGATCGAGTTCGTCGGAGACGGTCATGAAAGCTCCTTTCGGCGCAGGCGCCGTACGCCCGCTGACGCCGCCTGTCTGGCGGCATCCTCGGACGAGCCGAGGGCGAGGGCGATGTCGGAATAGGCCAGGTCGTAGCCGTAGCGCAGCACGACAGCGGCGCGCTCGGTAGGCGGCAGGCCGGCGGAGAGATGCTCCAGCTCTGCGTACGCAGGCCGACCGTCCTCATGCGTCGGCTCGGGCGGATCGGCCCGAGTCGGACGGCGCCGCAGTTCGTCGAGGGCGACGCGCCCGGCGATTGTGTACAGCCACGCGCGCAGATGGAGCCCGTGCTCGAGGCGGCCGTAGGCGCGGAGGGCCCGCAGGAAGGTTTCCTGGAACGCGTCCTCCGCCCGGTCGCGGCCGAGCTTGCGGCGTAGGAAGGCGAGGATCTCGTCGCGGTGGGCCTGGTACATGGTCTCGAAGGGCGGGATCGCTGCCACGGCGTTCATCATGCTCTGGAACGCACGGGCCGCGCATTCTGTGAGATCGAAGCGCCATGTCCCGTCGGGCCATGGCGCGTGCCTGGCACTTGCCATGTTGGACACGGCCGCCGTGCGGGCCGGCTCGCGGAGCCTCGCTTGGATCGGACAGACTGGCTGGGTGCGGATCGCCGTCGTCGGACATGTCGAGTGGGTCGAGTTTGCGCGCGTCGAGCGGATGCCGCCGGCTGGTGAGATCGCGCATGCGTACGACGGTTGGGAGGAGCCCGGGGGCGGAGGCGCGGTCGCTGCGGTCGAGCTCGCGCGGCTCGGTGCGAGCGTCGAGTTCTTCACTGCTCTCGGCGGCGACGACGTCGGCCGTCGCGCGGAGGAGCGGCTGACGGCGCTGGGCGTGCAGGTGCACGTTCAGCGCCGTGACGAGCCCACGCGCCGCGCGCTCACGCTCGTCGATCCGAGCGGCGAGCGGACGATCATTACGCTCGGCGAGAAGCTCCGCCCGGCCGGGCCCCTGCCCCTCGGCGCGTTCGCCGGCGTCGACTTCGTCAGCGGGGACGTCGCCGCACTGAGATCGGCACGGGAGGCGCCCGTCGTGGTAGCGACCGCGAGGGAGCTCGCCATCCTGCGCGACGCAAGCGTTCGCCTCGACGCGCTGATCGGGAGCGGGAGCGACGCAGGGGAGCGGTACGCGCCGGGCGACCTCGATCCGCCTCCGAACCTCGTCGTCACGACTGCCGGGGCACGCGGCGGAACGGTGGAGCCGGGGGGTCTCACGTTCGAGGCCGCGCCGCTCCCCGGCCCCCAGGCGGACACGTACGGCTGCGGCGATTGCTTCGCTGCCGCCTTCACGTTCGCGCTCGCGGAGGGCGCCCAGCTCCTCGACGCGCTTGCTCTTGCCGTCACGAGTGGCGCGGCCGCCCTGGCCCGCCGCGGGGCGCACGGCGCGTAACCCCGCAACCCCTTTGTGGGAGCCAGGTGTTGCGTTGTGGGGGCAAGTGGGCTAAAGTGGGGCGAAGTGGAAGCCGATAGAGAGCCCCGACCATGCTGCTCGGCGAATACGAACACACCATCGACGACAAGAACCGTCTCACGCTTCCGGCCAAGTTCCGGGACGCGTTCGCGAGCGGCGTCGTCCTTACCCGCGGCTTCGACGGGTGCCTCAACGTGTTCGGGCCCGATGAGTGGAACCATCTCGTCGAGACCCGTCTGGCCGGCCTCGACCCGCTTAGCCGCGAGGGCCGCGTGATGCACCGGTACTACTTCGCCGGAGCCGCGCACGCCGAGCTGGACAAGCAGGGTCGCGTGCCGATCCCGGCGCCACTCGCCGCAAGTGCCGGGCTCGAGCGCGACGTCGTCGTCGCCGGCGTCTTCGACCACCTGGAGATCTGGGATCGCGCGAACTGGCGCGAGCACCTCAAGGAAGTGGAAGGGAGTGCGGAGCATGTTGCCGAACGCCTTGCAGCCAAGCGCGACTGATCACGTCCCCGTCCTCGCCGAGGAGGTGCGGGAGGCGCTCGCGGTGCAGCCCGGCAATACCGTCATCGATGCCACGTTCGGCGCCGGCGGCCATGCGAGCCTGCTCGCAGCGGACATGCACGGCCGCGGACGCTTCATCGCGATCGACCGCGACCCGACTGTCAAGCCCTACTTCGACCGCTTCACGCGGACGACGGGCCTGCAGGCGCGCCTGCTCCGAGGCGACTTCGCGCTCGTCCTCGAGCAGCTCGCGGACAACGGCGTCGAGGCGGACGCGATCCTGCTCGACCTCGGCGTCTCGAGCATGCAGCTCGACCGGCCTGAGCGCGGCTTCTCGTACGCGGCTGACGCGCCGCTCGACATGCGCATGGATCCCTCCGCCGAGATCTCCGCCCGCGAGCTCGTCAACGACTCGAGCGAGCGCGACCTTCAGACGATCTTCCGCCGCTACGGGGAGGAGCGCTACGCGCGCCAGATCGCGAAGGCGATCGTCCGGCGCCGTACCAAGGAGCCTTTCGAGCGCACGTCGGACCTCGTCGAGACGATCAGGGCCGCGATCCCTGCGCCGGCGCGATTCGGGGAGGGTCACCCGGCGAAGCGCGTCTTCCAGGCGCTGCGTATCGCCGTCAACGACGAGCTGGGAGCCCTCGAGGTCGCGCTGCCGGCCGCGTTTTCGATGCTGCGGCCGGGCGGACGGCTCGCCGTGATCAGCTTCCACTCGCTCGAGGACCGCATCGTCAAGCAATTCCTTCGGGAGGAGGAGCGCGGCTGCGTCTGCCCGCCCGACTTCCCGGTCTGCGTTTGCGGGCGCGAGCCCAAGCTGCGTGCCCTCAACCGCCGGCCGATCAAGGCGGGGGCCGCGGAGATCGCCGCGAATCCGCGCTCAGCGTCGGGCCGACTCAGAGCGGCGGTGAAGTCATAGCCGCTCTCGCCGGATCCGCCGCCCCGGCCGTTCGTCCCCGCCGCGCGCCCGCGTCGACCCCGGTCGTCCCGCGCCGACGCGCGCGCCGGCAACCACGCGTTGCCGGGAGCGTGGTCTGGATTGCCGCCGTGGCCGTCCTCCTCACGGGCGTCGTCGCTCTCAACGTCGCCGTCCTGCGCCTGAACATGCAACTCGACCGCCTCGGCCGGGAGCGGACCCAGCTGAGGGCTGAGAACGCGACGCTTTCCTCGCAGCTCTCGAGTGCGGCCGCCGCGCCGAAGATCCAGGCGCTCGCCCACCGACGCCTCGGCGTCTCGCCGGCTCCGGCGGACAAGGTCACCTACCTCGACCTCAGCAGGTAGCGGCGGGTTGGCGCCCAAGGCCGTCAACCGCCGGATTCGTCTCCTGCTCGCCGTCTTCGCGCTCGCCTTCGCCGGGACGCTGGCACGCGCCGTCTGGCTTCAGGGCGTGCGGGCGGCCTCCCTGTCCACCCTTGCGACGAGCCAGCACGTGGCCACGACGAAGATCCCCGCCGGGAGAGGCACGATCTTCGACCGCAACGGTGAGCCGCTCGCGATCGGCGAGCAGGCGACGACGGTGTACGCCGATCCGACGCAGATCCGCAGCCCGCGGGCGATCGCGATCGCAGCTGCGCGCGTCCTGCACCTCGATCCGGACGCGCTGTACAAGCAGCTCGCCGACCGCACGAAGGGCTTCGTCTATGTCCAGCGCAAGGCCGATCCGCTGCTGGCCGCCGCGCTCGAGCGCAAGGGGCTGACCGGACTGCATTTCTATCCGGAGGAGCGCCGCTCGTATCCGCAGCAGACCGTCGCCGCGCAGGCGCTGGGGTTCGCAGGCGTCGACAACCGCGGACTGGCGGGACTCGAGTTCGCCCTCGACCGCGAGCTGGCCGGCAAGCCGGGCGCGGAGACGATGATCACGGACCCGGCCGGCCGGGCGATCGACGTCGTCCGCGAGCAGCCTGCCGTGCAGGGACGTGACGTGTACCTGACCCTGGACGGGACGCTGCAGAGCGACGCCGAGCAGGTGCTGCGCGAGACCGTCCGCAAGTGGGGCGCCCACTCCGGCACAGCGGTGGTGCTCGACCCGCGCAACGGCAACGTGCTCGCGCTCGCGACGCAGCCAGGCTTCGATGGGAACCGCTTCGCCGACGCGCCGCGCGACCTGCAGCGAAACCGCGCGGTTACAGACACGTACGAGCCCGGCTCGACGTTCAAGCTGGTCACGGTGGCCGGCGCGCTCTCCGAGGGCCTCGTGACGCCGGACACGTCCTTCGTGCTCCCATACTCGCTCCAGATCGCCGACCGCGTCGTCCACGACGCTGAGCCCCGCGGCACCGAGCGCATGACCGTGGCCCAGATCTTGACGCACTCGTCGAACATCGGTGCGATCACGATCGCGCGCGAGAAGCTCGGCTCGGCGCGGCTCGCCGACTGGATCTCGCGCTTCGGGTTCGGGCACAAGACGGGGATCGGGTTCCCGGACGAGAGCGGCGGGATCGTGCTGCCGCTCGACCGCTGGTCCGGCTCGACGATCGGCAACGTGCCGATCGGCCAGGGCATCGCCGTCACGCCGATCCAGATGGCGGCGGCGTACGCGTCGATCGCGAACCGCGGGCTCTGGGTGCAGCCGCACGTCGTCGACCACGTCACGGGGCGCGGCCGGCCGTCGCTGAAGCACAAGCAGATCGTGGCGCCTGCGATCGCGCAGTCGCTGGTCACGATGCTCGAGGGCGTGGTCGCCGAGGGCGGCACGGGAACGCTGGCCGCGATCGACGGCTACCAGGTCGCCGGCAAGACCGGTACCGCACAGAAGCCGGGCCCGAACGGGTACACGACCGGGAAGTACGTGGCCTCGTTCGTGGGCTTCGTTCCGGCCTCGGCCCCGCGCCTCGTCGTGCTCGTGACGATCGACGAGCCGAAGGGTGCGATCTTCGGCGGCGTCGTCGCGGCGCCGGCGTTCCAGTCGATCGCTCGCTTCGGGCTGCAGTATCTGGAGGTCCCGCCGGACGCACGCCGGTAGGCTCGGCGAGCGATGAGGCTTGACGAAGCCATCACCGCCCTCGAACCCCGCGAGATCGTCGCAGAGGGTCCTGCCGAGCTCGCCGACCTCGCGTACGACGCGCGGAAGGTCACGCCTGGAGCCCTCTTCTTCTGCGTACGCGGGGCGAAGGCGGACGGGCACGACTTCGCGGCGGACGCCGTCGGGCGCGGGGCCGTCGCGCTCGTAGTGGAACGCCCGCTGGAGGTTGCCGTCCCGCAGGTCGTCGTCTCCGACTCGCGGGCCGCTATGGCCGTCGTCGCGGACGTGTTCTTCGGGCGCCCGACGCGTGACCTGACCGTTGCAGCCGTGACCGGGACGAACGGGAAGACGACGACTGCCCATCTCATGCTCTCGATCCTCGACGCCGCCGGAAAGCACCCTGGGCTGCTCGGCAACATCGAGCGCCGCGTCGGCAACGAGAGCCGGCCCGCAGTGCTCAACACCCCGGAGGCGATCGACCTGCAGCGGCTCTTCCGCGAGATGCTCGACGCCGGCAACGAGAGCGTGTCCATGGAGGCGTCGTCGCATGCGTCCGCGCTGCACCGTCTCGACCGCACTCGGTTCGCCGTCCTCGTCTTCACGAACCTGACCCAGGATCACCTCGACTTCCACGGTTCGATGGACGACTACTTCGAGGCGAAGCGCCGGCTCTTCGCTCAGGCCGATGCGGCCGCCGTCAACGTCGGCGATCCCTACGGCCGCCGGCTCGCCGATGAGCTGCCCGACGCGCTCACCTTCGGCGTGGTCGAAGGCACGGAGGTCGGGCCGGCCGCGCTGGAAGGCATCGACCTCAAGCTCCGGGCGCTCTTCAACGTCGAGAACGCCCTGGGTGCACTCGCCGCCGGGCGCCTGCTCGGCTTCGACGAGGAGACGATCCGGCGCGGGATCGAAGCGCTCGAGGTCGTCCCCGGCCGCTTCGAGCCGGTCGAGGCGGGCCAACCGTTCCGCGTCATCGTCGACTTCGCGCATACGCCCGACTCGCTCGAGCGCGTTCTCCGCGCGGCGCGTGAGCTCGTCGAAGGCCGCGTGATCTGCGTCTTCGGCGCCGGCGGCGACCGCGACCGTACGAAGCGGCCGAAGATGGGCCGCGCGGTGGCCGAGGGAGCCGATGTCGTCGTCGTGACCTCCGACAATCCGCGGACGGAGGATCCGCTCGCGATCATCGAGGACATCGTCGAAGGAACCGGCCCCGGCGCCGAGATCGAACCCGACCGCGCGCTTGCGATCGAGCGGGCGCTGCGGCTGGCGCACGAGGGCGACGTCGTGGTGATCGCCGGGCTGTCGCCGGAACAGGGACGTCACATCGGCGGCGAGACGTTCCCGTGGGACGACCGCGAGGTCGCGCGCGAGGCTCTGCGCCGCATCGGGGCCGCCGCGTGATCCCGCTCGAGCTGGACGCGATCGAGGCGCTTGGGCTTGGACAGCTGGAGCGGCTGGGCCCGATTTACGTCACGGGCGTCCAGGTCGACTCGCGCCGGATCGAGCCCGGCGACCTCTTCGTCGTGGTCGGCGACGGCGGGCGCTACGTCGACGACGCGCGCGAGCGCCGTGCCGCGGCCGTGCTCGTCCCGGAGGACGCGTTTGGCGCGCTCGAGGCGGTCGGCCGACTCGTGCGCGACCGCAGCCGCGCACGGTTCGTGGGCATCACCGGCTCGATGGGCAAGACCTCGACGAAGGACATCCTCGCCGCGCTTGTCCGTCCGCACGCGCGGATGGTCGCGGCGGAGCGGAGCTACAACAACGAAATCGGCGTGCCGCTCACGCTCTGCCGGCTGGAGGAGGGCACCGAGATCTGCATCCTCGAGCTGGCGATGCGCGGCCTCGGCCAGATCGCCGAGCTCGCGGAGCTGACGCGGCCCGACGTCGGCGTGATCACGGCGATCGCGCCCGTCCACCTCGAAAAGCTCGGTTCGCTCGCGCGGATCGCCGAAGCGAAGTCTGAGCTGATTGCAGCGCTGCCCGCGGGTGGGACCGCGGTCGTACCCGCAGACGCTGCCGACCTGACGCCGCACCTGCAGCGCGACGACGTCCGCTTGCTCCGCGTTGGCGAAGGCGGCGACGTCGTCCTGCGCCGCTACGAACCGATGGGGGAGCGAGCACGGCTCGACGCGGAGATCGACGGGGCTCACGTGGCGCTGCAGCTGCCCTTCAACATCCGCCACCAGATCGCCAACGTGCTGCTCGCGCTGGCCGCGTACCACGCGCTCGATCTCCCGCTCGGGCGCGTCCAGGACGGCGCCGGCGAGATCGCGTTCTCGCTGTGGCGCGGCGAGGAGCTGCCGCTGCCCGGCGGCGGTTTTCTCATCAACGACGTCTGGAACGCGAATCCGCTCTCCATGCGAGCCGCGCTCGAGCACCTTGCAGCGCGTGCGGGCGACCGGCGGCGCGTCGCGGTGTTGGGCGAAATGGCCGAGCTCGGCCCGGCCGCGCCCGCCTACCACGTCGAGGTGGGGGAGGCTGCCGCCGACGCCGGGATCGACGCGCTGCTGGCGATCGGGCCGCTGGCGCTCGGCTACCTCGAGGGGGCCGGAGGGCGGGTGCCAGGCACGAGACATGTCGAAACGCTCGACCAGGCGCTTGTCGCGCTGCGCGAGTTCCTCGAGCCCGGCGACGCCGTCCTGGTCAAGGGCGCACGTGCACTCGGGCTCGAGGCCGTCGCGGAAACCCTCGCAGGAGCAGCCGCCTAGTGGTCCGAGTCCTCGTAGCCGGGATCATCGCGATGGTCGTGTCGATCGTCGTCGGCCCGAAGTTCATCGCCTTCCTGCGCCGGAACGAGTTCGGCCAGCACATCCGCGAGGAGGGCCCGGAGCGCCACGCCGCGAAGCAGGGGACGCCCACGATGGGCGGGCTCCTCGTCGTTGTCACCGCGACGCTTTCGTTCCTCGCGGTGAGCAAATACACGGTTCCCGGCCTGGCCGTGATGTTCACGGCGGTCGCCTGCGGCGCGATCGGGTTCGTCGACGACTTCATCAAGCTGACGCACCGCCGTTCGCTCGGGCTCTCGGGTCGCTGGAAGCTGCTCCTGCTCGGGCTCGTGACCATCGGCGTTTCCCTTGCGGCGCGGCACCAGCACCTTCCGACGGACATGAAGATCCCGATCGTCCACTTCAACCTGCAGCTCTCGTACGCCTGGTACGGCCTGCTCTTCTTCGTGATCGCCGGGGCGACGAACGGCGTCAATCTCACCGACGGCCTCGACGGGCTCGCGGCCGGGACCGGGATCATTGCGCTGCTCGCGTTCACGCTGATCAACGTCGTCGCGTTCATCCGCCTGCGCTTCGATACCAAGCTGGACATGGCCATCGCGGGTGCGGCCCTGATCGGGGCTCTGGTCGGGTTCCTCTGGTACAACGCCTTTCCCGCGGAGGTGTTCATGGGGGACACGGGAGCGATGGCCGTGGGCGGTGCGCTGGCGGCGCTCGCGATCTTCACGCAGACGACGTTCCTGCTGCTGCTGATCGGTGGGATCTTCCTGATCGAGGCGCTGTCGGTGATCGTCCAGGTCTTCTCGTTCAAGTATTTCGGCCGCCGCGTGCTGCTGATGGCGCCGCTGCACCATCACTTCGAGATGAAGGCGTGGTCGGAGACGAAGGTCATGGTGCGCTTCTGGATCGTGACGGCGATCCTGTGCGCGACCGGGTTCGCGCTGTACTACCGCGACTTCCTCTACTTCACGCGGTGAGCGGGGCCGCGCGCCTTTCGGCACGGAGTCGCCACAGGCATGCGTGATTTGCAGCGGTATCGTGTCCCCAGGGGTCGTGCTGGACCCCCTGGGGGAGGTTGGGGAGGCGTGTGAGCGGCGCGGGGCACGACCTGCCGCACAGGGTGCTCGTGCTCGGGCTCGCGCGCTCGGGCGACGCGGCTGCACGCGCGCTCGCGGCACGGGGAGTCCGCGTCGTCGCCGTTGATCGCAACGAGCAACTCGACATCGGTGACCTCGCCGCCGCGGGGGTCGAGGTGCGACTGGGGGACGTGCAGGACGACGTCCTCGACAGCATTGAGCTCATCGTGAAGAGCCCCGGGGTGCCCGCGGAGGCGCCGCTCGTCGAGGCGGCGCGGTCGCGCACGATTCCGGTCTGGAGCGAGGTCGAGCTCGGCTACCGGCTGCTGCGGCCGCGCCGGTTCATCGGCGTGACCGGGACGAAGGGCAAGACGACGACCACGGAGCTGATCGGCGCGATGCTCGCCGCTGCAGGCCGACGCGTCGAGGTGGCGGGGAACATCGCTTCACCCGGCTCGCCGCGAGCTCCGATCACCGCGCTCGACCCGCCGGAGGACGCGTGGATCGTGGCCGAGCTCTCGTCGTTCCAGCTCGAGGACGTGCACGAGCTCGAGCTGGAGGTGGCCGTGCTGCTGAACCTCGAGCCCGACCATCTCGACCGCCACAGGACCTTCGAGCGCTACCGCGACGCGAAACTCCGGATCTTCGAGCGGGCGCGCCACAAGGTCGCGCCGCGCGGCTTCGGGATCGACGGGGCGATCGAGTTCGCGGCTGACGACCCGCTGCCCGCCAAGCCGCGCATCCCCGGCGTGCACAACCGCGCGAACGCGGCGGCCGCCACCGCAGTCGCCCGCGTCGTAGGAGTCTCCGACGACGCGATCGCCCAGGCGCTCGAGCAGTTCGCCGGCGTCCCGCACCGCCTCGAGCTCGTCGCCGAGCGCGCCGGCGTTCGCTGGGTCAACGACTCGATCGCCACCAACACGCTCGCTGTACGGCACGGGATCGCCGCCTACGACGCGCCGATTCGGCTGATCCTCGGCGGGCGGGCGAAGGGCGAGGACTACGCGCCGTTCGCCCGCGAGCTCCCCGCGAGTGTCGCGTCGATCTACCTCGTCGGCGAGGCCACGGACGTGCTTGCCGCTGCGCTCGACGCGGCCGGGCGGGAGTTCACACGAGCGGGCACGATCGCCGGAGCGGTGGAGCAGGCGGCCCGAGATGCACAGCCTGGCGACGTAGTGCTGCTCTCGCCGGCCGCCGCGAGCTACGACCAGTACGCGAACTTCGAGGAACGCGGCGAGGACTTCAGGCGGCTCGCGCAGAACTTGCCTGGGTGAAGAAAGGGCAGCTCGAGTACCACATCCTGATTCTCGTCACGCTCGCGCTGGTGGCGTTCGGCCTCGTGATGGTCTACAGCGCCACCTCGGCGAAGGCCGCGATCGGGAACGGCAACCCGATGTCCTACCTCGAGCGGCAGGGGATCTACGCACTGCTCGGCCTCGTCCTGCTCGCAGCGGCCTCGCGCTTCGACTACCGCCGGCTGCGCTCGCTCGCGCCGGGGCTCGTCCTGATTTCGCTCGGCCTCTGCCTCGCCGTCCTAGTCGTGGCGCAGCCGATCAACGGAGCGCGCCGCTGGCTGACGCTCGGGCCGGCGACCTTCCAGCCCTCCGAGCTCGCCAAGGTCGCGCTCGCGATCTGGGCCGCCGGCTACCTGTCGCGGAGGAAGCCGCCACGCTCCCTCGCCGAGCTCGTCCGGCCCGTGGGACTCCTGGTCGGGGTCTTCTGCCTGCTGATCCTCGCCGAGCCGGATCTCGGCACCATGATCGCGATCGTCGTGATGCTCGCCGGGATCCTCCTCGTCGCCGGCACGCCGCTGCGGGTGCTCGGCGGTGGGTTCGGGATCGCAATGTTCCTCGGCCTCGCGGCGATCTGGTTCGCGCCGTACCGCCGCGCGCGCATCTTCAGCTTCCTCGATCCGTGGAAGGACGCCCAGGGCGCCGGCTTCCAGACCGTCCAGGCGATGATCGGACTCGGCTCCGGTGGGCTCTTCGGCGTCGGCCTCGGCCAGGGCGTGACCAAGATCAACTACCTGCCCGAGGCGCACACGGACATGATCATGGCGGTCATCGGCGAGGAGCTGGGCCTCGTCGGCGTCACCGCGGTGATCCTGGCGTACGCAGCCTTTGCCTACGCCGGTCTCAGGCTCGCCCTCGGGTGCAAGGATCCCTTCGGAAAGCGCCTGGCCGCGGGCCTCGTCGCCCTGATCTGCGGCCAGGCTGTGATCAACCTCGCGGCCGTGCTCGGGCTTGCGCCGCTGACCGGAATCCCGCTGCCGTTCGTGTCCTACGGCGGGTCGAGCCTTGTGGTCGCGCTCGCGTCGGTGGGCATCCTCCTTAACATCGCAAGTGGTCATGCCGCGCCCACGAGAGCTCAGGTGCCTGATCGCAGCCGGCGGGACGGTGGGGCACGTCGCGCCCGCGCTCGCGGTGGCGGACGCCCTGCGCTCGCGGGGAGTGGTGGTGAGCTTCGCCGGGTCGCCGGATCGCGTCGAAGCTCAGCTGGTTCCTGAGGCGGGCTACGAGTTCGACTCCTTCCGCATCTCCGGGCTGCCACGGCGGCCGGGGATCGCGCAGGCTCGCGCGCTGCTGCTCGCGGGCCGGGCGCCACGGGCATGCGGGAAGATCCTCGCCGCGCGCCGTCCGGACGTCGTACTCGGCGGCGGCGGCTACGTGGCGGGGCCGATGGTCTACGCGGCGGCCCTGCGGCGGATCCCAACGGCCTTGACGGAGGCGGACGCGCACCTCGGCCTCGCGAACCGGCTCACAGCGCCCTTTGCACGGCGTGTGTTCCTGTCGTTTCCCATCCCCGGTCGCACCGGCCCGAAGTACGTCGTGACCGGACGGCCGATTCCGGCCAGCTCGCGCGCGGTCGAGCGCGCGGACGCGCGGCGGCGCTTCGAGCTTCCTGGGGACGGGCCGGTCGTGCTCGTCTTCGGCGGCAGCCAGGGAGCGCAGACGCTCAACGAGCTCGCGGTCGACGCATGGGCTGAAGCAGGCCCGGCCGTTCTGCACCTGACCGGTGCCTGGCACTACGAGGCGCTGCGCGCGCGGGTCTCGCGGCCGGACTACAAGCTGGTGTCGTTCACGAGCGAGATCGGCGCTGCGCTCAGCGCTGCGGACCTCGTGGTCTCGAGGGCCGGCGGCTCGATCTGGGAGATCGCGGCAGCCGGCAAGCCGGCGGTTGTCGTTCCCTTCCCGCATGCGACGGCCGACCACCAGACCGTGAACGCGCGCTACTTCGACGGCGGCGTCGAGGTCGTGGCCGACGCGGACGCAGCGCGTGTCGTACCCGGGCTCGTTGCCGAGCTGCTCGCCGATCCCGCCCGGATGCGCCGGATGGCGGCGGAGCTGAGCGCACGCGCCCGGCCCGACGCGGCCGAGGAGGTCGCGGAGGGGGTGCTCGCGCTTGTCGAAACTCGCGGGTAGGCGGCTCTGGTTCGTCGGAATCGGTGGCGCAGGGCTGTCGGGATACGCCGCGGTCGCGCGCGCCTGGGGGGCGGAGGTCGGCGGCTGGGATCGCGTCCACACTCCGTACCTGCGGCAGCTCGAGGGCGTCGAGATCCGGATCTCCCCCGAGCCCGAGGCGCCGGACGGGTGGGAGGCGGTCGTGTCCACCGCATACACGGGTCGGGTGCCCGGTCGCTCGCGCGCGGAGTTTCTCGCGGAGCTCGTCTCCCTGCAGCGCTCGATCGTGGTCGCCGGAGCGCACGGCAAGACGACGACGACCGGGATGATCGCGTTCGTCCTCGACCGCCTCGGCCAGGATCCGTCGTTTCTCGTCGGCGGCAAGATCCCGCAGCTCGGCGGCAACGCACGCGCCGGGGAGGGCTGGCTCGTCGTCGAAGGCGACGAGTCGGACCGGACGGTCGAGGCGCTCGAGCCGGAGATCGCTGTCGTGACGAACGTCGACCTCGACCATCACGCGACCTTCGGCTCGCGCGCAGAAGTGGCGGAGCTGCTCGAAGGCTGGCTGGCGCGCGCACCGCAGACGGTGCGCGGGTGGGAGCTGGAGCCGGTCGCGTTCCCGCTCGCGGTCGTAGGCGAGCACAACCGGCGGAACGCGGCGACTGCACTTGCCGCGCTCGAGCTCGCCGGGGTCGCCCGTGCCGACGCTGAGCCTCTCCTCGCCGAATTCGCCGGCGCGGGCCGGCGCCTCGAACGTCGGGGCCAGGCACGAGGCGTGACCGTGCTGGACACGTACGCGCACCACCCGGCCGAGATCGCCGCCGACCTGCAGGCCGTGCGCGAAGCAGGGGAGGGACGCGTCCTTGTCCTCTTCCAACCGCACCTGTACTCGCGAACCCGCCACCTGGCGCCTGAGTTCGGAACGGCGCTCGCAGCGGCTGACGCGGTGGCGGTCACCGAGATCTACCCGGCAAGGGAGGAGCCCGTCGAGGGCGTGACGGGCAAGCTGATCGTGGACGCAGCGGCCGAGATGCGCCCCGGTTTCCCGCTCGCGTGGACGCCCGATCCCGCCGACGGCGCGCGCTGGCTCGCAGGCCGCGCCCGCGCGGGCGACACCGTTCTCACCGTCGGGGCCGGCGACGTCGACCGTGCCGCCGACGTCGTGCTGGACGCGCTCGGATGAAGGTCGAGCGGGACGTAGAGCTGGCGCGATTCACGACGCTCGGAACGGGCGGTCCGGCGCGGGCCTTCGCGCGCCCGGAGTCGGTCGAAGCCCTCCGCGAAGCACTCGACTGGGCGGCCGCGGAAGGCCTGGACGTGATCCCCATCGGCCTCGGCTCGAACCTCCTCGCCGCAGACGAAGGCGTGGAGGCGCTCGTCGTCAAGCTGGGAGGAGAGCTCGCCGCGGTCGAGGTCGACGGGACGCTCTTGCGGGCCGGCGGCGGGGCGGCGAACGCGGTCGCGCTGCACCGGGCCCGCGCTGCCGAGCTCGGCGGCTTCGAGTTCGCCTGCGCGATTCCGGGCACGACCGGCGGGGGCGTGCGGATGAACGCCGGCGCGTACGGCGGCGATTGGGCAGGCGTGCTCGAGCGAGCGCTGATCGTCGACGCCGACGGCTCGGAGTGGCGGACGCCTGCCTGGCTCGGGCTCACCTACCGGCACTCCGACGTGCGTCCCGGCGAAGTTGTCGCGCAGGTCGATTTCCGCCTCGAGTCGCGTCCGGGGGTGGAGATCAAAGCGACGATCGCCGAATTGCAGGCACAGCGGAAGGCCGCCCAGCCGACGAACAAGCGGACGTTCGGGAGCGTCTTCAAGAACCCAGAGCACGAGCTCTCGGCAGGGCGCTTGCTCGAGGCCTGCGGGCTCCGAGGCCACCGCATCGGGGGCGCCCAGATCTCGCCGCGGCACGCGAACTTCATCGAAAACGCCGACGGTGCGCGCTCCGTCGACGCGATCGCGCTCATGGCGGAAGCTCGCAGGCGCGCGCGAGAGCAGTTCGGAGTCATGCTCGAGCACGAGGTGCAGCTCGTCGGCGAGCTCGAGTTGCCACCTGCCGGGGAGCTTTGACGCTGTAGGAGCGCGTGCCGGTGCGGCGAAGTGACCCTGGATGCCACCGAGGTCCAAGCCCGCGCGCTCGCGTGTGCATGCCCTGCCCAGGCCGGCGTGGCACGGAAGCCACGACGCCGTGACTCGCCTTGCGCCTTCCGGCCGCTCGCTGATCGTCGGTTTCGCGCTGATCGTCGCGGCCGCCGGGCTCTATGTCGGGGCGCGCATGACGAGTGTCTTCGCGGTCCGAACGGTGGAGGTGCGCGGGGCCGGGCCGGCCGATACGGCCCGCATCCGACACGCGCTCGCACCGCTCGTGGGGAAGAGCCTGCTCGCGGTCGGCGACGACGACGTCGAGCTCAGGGTGCTCAGCCTGCCGGAGGTCGCGCGCGTCAGCTACGGCCGTGCCTATCCGCACACGCTCCGGGTCATTGTCGTGCCGGAGCTCCCGACCGTGGTCGTGCGGCGGGGCGCCGACTCGTGGCTCGTGTCCGGCCGCGGGCGCGTCCTCCGCAAGATCCCGCGAGGTTCGGCGGCGCGACTGCCTCGCGTGTGGGTGCCGCAGGACAGTCAACTCGCCCGAGGAGCTATGGCGGATTCCGCCGCGGGCGCGGAGGCGGCACACACGATGGCCGTCCTTCGGGCTGCCGGCTTCCGCGTGCCCGTGCGCACGGTGCGCACAGGTGAGGCCGGCCTGATCCTCGAGCTTCGAAGCGGTGTCGAGCTGCGCCTCGGAGAGCCTCCGGAGCTCCGGTTGAAGCTTGCCGTGGCGCGCCGGGCGCTGCCGTTCGTGGGCTCGGGGTCGTACCTCGACGTCAGCGTTCCGCAGCGGCCGGTGTCGGGGTCAACCCTCAATTCGAAGGTTGAGCCTTAGGGTTGCTGCCTCTATCTGACGTTGACACGCGCGCCAACGGTCCGTACCCTCCAGCGGAAGGAGCGGTTCGACAGCCCCACGCTCTACTACAGCTTCAGGTCGAGCCAGGTTCAGAGTGAGAGATCAAACCGGCAACTATCTCGCCGTCATCAAGGTCGTCGGAGTCGGCGGCGGTGGAACCAATGCGGTGAACCGCATGGTGGACGCCGGTCTGTCCGGAGTCGAGTTCATTGCGGTGAACACCGACGCGCAGGCCCTGTTGATGTGCGACGCCGACGTGAAGATCCACATCGGCAGCAAGGCGACTCGCGGGCTGGGCGCCGGCGCCGATCCGGCCGTCGGACAGGCCGCTGCGCACGAGAGCCGCGACGAGCTCAAGGAGTCGCTCAAGGGCGCGGACATGATCTTCGTCACGGCGGGTGAGGGCGGCGGAACCGGTACGGGCGGCGCGCCGATCGTGGCCGAGCTCGGCGCCGAGCTGGGTGCGCTCACCGTTGGCGTTGTCACGCGGCCCTTCGCGTTCGAGGGACGGCGGCGCTCGGACCAGGCAGAGCGCGGGATCGACGCGCTCCGCGATCGCGTCGACACGCTGATCGTGATCGAGAACGACCGGCTGCTCCAGGTGGTCGAGAAGAAGACCTCGATCATGGAGGCCTTCGGGATCGCCGACGACATCCTGCGTCAGGGCGTCCAGGGAATCACCGACCTGATCACCGTGCCCGGGCTCGTCAACCTCGACTTCGCCGACGTGCGGACGATCATGAGCGACGCCGGGTCGGCCCTGATGGGAATCGGAACCGCCTCAGGCGAGAATCGCGCCGCCGAGGCAGCGCGTGCCGCCGTCTCGTCGCCCCTGCTCGAGGCGTCGATCGAGGGTGCGACCGGAATCCTCCTCAACGTCACCGGCGGCACCGAGATCGGACTGTTCGAGGTCAACGAGGCCGCCGAGGTCGTCACGAGCGCCGCCGACCAGAACGCGAACGTGATCTTCGGCGCTGTCATCGACGACTCGATCGGCGACGAGGTCCGCGTCACCGTGATCGCGACCGGCTTCGGCGGATTGCGCCGTCGCCGGGGCCAGGCTGCCGCCGACGCGCCGATCCCGGCGGCGCCGGTCGGCGAGCGGGTCTCGACGCCTGGCTTCGACGTCCCGGGCGATGTGCTCGACGTCCCGCCGTTCCTGCGCGACTCCTGAGCCCCTAGCGCGCCGTTAGCATCCGGCGCGAATGCAGACGCTGCTTCGCACCCCTTTGCACGATCGTCACGTGGCCGCCGGCGCGCGGATGGTTCCGTTCGCCGGCTGGGAGATGCCGGTCCAGTACGAAGGCGTGATCCAGGAGCACCGCGCGGTGCGAACGGACTCTGGCGTCTTCGACGTCTCGCACATGGGCGAGATCGAGGTCGAGGGCCCGCGGGCGCACGACCTGCTGCAGTCGCTGCTCTCCAATGACCTCGACCGGATGGGAGTCGGCGGCGCGCAGTACACGCTGCTCACGAACGAGCAGGGCGGAATCATCGACGACCTGATCGTCTACCGGCTCGACGAGTTCCGCTACCTGCTGATCGTCAACGCGTCGAACCGCGAGGCGGACTACGAGTGGCTCAAGAATCGCGGGCACCGCGGCTCCGACGTCCGCGACGTCTCCGACGAGTACACGCTCCTCGCCGTGCAAGGCCCGCGAGCGATCGAGCGGCTCGGGCTTCCTCCGGCGAAGTCGTTCACCTTCGACATGGCCGAGATCGGCGGCGTCGAGGTGATGGTGAACCGCACCGGCTACACCGGCGAGGATGGATGCGAGCTGATGGCGATGGCCGACGACGCGGTTGCGCTCTGGGACGCCGTGGTCGCGCGCGGGATCGTGCCGGTGGGCCTGGGCGCGCGCGACACGCTCCGGCTCGAGGCGTGCTTCCCGCTGCACGGCAACGACATCACCCCCGAGACCGACCCCATCTCCGCAGGCCTTGGGTGGGCGTGCAAGCTCGAGACGGAGTTCACCGGAGTCGGGGAGCTGCGGCGGATCAAGGCCGAGGGCCCCACGCAGAAGCTCGTCCCCTTCGTCATGTCCGAGGGTGGGATTCCGCGCCAGGGGATGGTGATCGAGGGCGGTGGCGAGGTCACGTCCGGCACGCACTCGCCGATGCTCGACCAGGGCATCGGGCTCGGCTACGTGCCGGCCGAGCAGGCCGCGCCCGGAACCGAGCTGACGATCGACGTTCGTGGGAAGCCCCGCCGTGCCGAGGCGGTCACGAAGCCCATCTACAAGCGGAAGGAGCCGTAAGTGGCGGCAGACGAGAGCTACCCCGAGAACCTGCGGTATCACCGCGAGCACGACTGGGCGCTCATCGAAGGCGAGGAGGCCGTGCTCGGGATCACGTGGTTCGCGCAGGACGCCCTCGGGGAGCTCGTGCACTTCGAGCCGCCGCAGGAGGGTCAGGCGATCGCGAAGGATTCGACCTACGGTGAAGTCGAGTCGGTCAAGGCCGTCTCGGACGTGATCGCGCCGCTCTCGGGCGAGGTGCTCGAGGTGAATGCGCGCGTCGTCGAGGCACCCGAGACCGTCAACGAGGATCCCTACGGCGACGGCTGGCTCGTGCGGATCCGGATGTCCGACCCGTCCGAGGTCGACACCCTCCTCGACGCCGACGCATACAAGAGCTTCCTCGCCGAGCAGTGAGCTATCTCTCGCTCACCGACGCTGATCGCGAGGCGATGCTCGCCACGATCGGAGTCGACTCGGTCGACGCGTTCTTCGACCAGATCCCGCCGGGCGTCCGCTTCGACCGTGAGCTCGACCTGGAGCCGCCGCTCTCGGAGCAGGAGCTCGTCGCACACCTCGAGGAGCTCGCGGCGCGGAACGTCGACACTGGGCGCGAGGTCTCGTTCCTCGGCGCCGGGATCTACGACCACTACGTGCCGGCGCTCGTCGACGCCGTGCTGTCGCGAGGCGAGTTCCTGACCGCGTACACGCCCTATCAGCCGGAGATGAGCCAGGGCATCCTGCAGGCGATCTTCGAGTACCAGACCGCAATCTGCGAGCTGACCGGGATGGACGTCTCCAACGCGTCGGGCTACGACGGTACGACGGTCGCCGCCGACGCCTGCTACGTCGCCAAGCACGCGACCGGACGGGCGAAGGTCGTCGTGACCGAGGCGACGAATCCGCAGGTGCGTCAGGTCGTCAAGACCTATGCCGTCGGCTTCGGCCTCGAGGTGGTCGAGGTGCCGCATCGCGATGGAGTCACCGATCCGGACGAGCTCCGCGGGGCCGCCGAGGACGCCGCATGCGTGATCTTCCAGCAGCCCAATTTCTTCGGCTGCCTGGAGGCCGCGCCCGAGCTGGCTGCTGCCGCCAACGACGCGGAGGCACTGGCGATCGCGCACGTCGACCCGATCTCGCTCGGGCTCCTCGAAGCACCGGGAAACTACGGCTGCGCGCTTGCGATCGGCGAGGGGCAGAGCGCGGGCAACCACCAGTCGTACGGCGGCCCGCACTATGGGTTCCTCGCGGCGCGCTCCGAGTTCGTCCGCCGGATGCCGGGACGGATCGTCGGCGAGACGCTAGACGCTGCGGGCGAGCGCGGCTATGTCCTCACCCTCCAGACCCGCGAGCAGCACATCCGTCGCGAGAAGGCCACCTCGAACATCACGACGAACCAGACCCTCCTGGCCCTGGCCGGCCTCGTTCATCTGTCGTGGCTGGGTCCGCAGGGATTGCGCGAGACGGGGGAGACCTGCCTCGCGCTCGCCGCGTACGCAAAGGAGCGCCTGACCGCGGCCGGCGTGAGCCTCGCGTTTCCCAAACAGACAACATTCAAGGAGTTTGCCGTACGGGTCGGACGGCCCGCACGCGACGCGATCCGAGAGGCGCGCGCCCAGGGCATCCATCCCGGCTACGCGCTCGGGCGCGACTACCACGTTCTCGACGACGCACTGCTCGTCGCCGTCACCGAGAAGCGCACGCGCGAAGAGATCGATCGCCTCGCCGAGGTGCTCGCCGCGTGACGAAGCTGATCTACGAGCGCTCGCAGGCCGGGCGCAGGGCGTCCGAGATCCCCCGGCCGGAAGGGCTGACCGTTCCGGAACTGCCGAGCGAGCTCCGCCGTGCCGAGCCACCGCGCCTGCCCGAGCTCGCCGAGCCCGAGGTGCTGCGCCACTTCACCGAGCTCTCGACGCGCAACTTCGGGATCGATACCGGCTTCTATCCCCTCGGCTCCTGCACGATGAAGTACAACCCGCGCGTCAACGAGCGAATCGTGGCGCTACCCGGCTTCCGCGACCTCCATCCGCTGCAGGAGGAGGAGGGCGCGCAAGGGGCGCTCGAGCTGATGTGGCGCCTGCAGGAGATCCTCGCCGAGGTGACCGGACTCGACGCCGTGTCGCTCCAGCCGGCCGCCGGCTCGCAGGGTGAGCTCACGGGGCTGCTGCTCGTCCGTGCGTATTTCGACGAGCGTGGCGACACGAAGCGGCGGAAGGTCGTCATCCCCGACACGGCCCACGGCACGAACCCCGCGAGCGTGACGATGGCGGGCTATGAGGTCACGCCGGTCGCCACGGACCCGCGCGGGAACATCGACGTCGACGACCTGCGCGAGAAGGTGACCGAGGAGACCGCCGCGTTGATGCTCACGAACCCGTCGACGCTCGGGCTCTTCGACGAGAACATCGAGGAGATCACGAGCATCTTCCACGGGGCCGGCGCGCTCATGTACTACGACGGCGCGAACCTGAACGCTGTCTGCGGGATCTCACGGCCGGGCGACATGGGCTTCGACATCGTCCACATCAACCTGCACAAGACGTTCTCGCAACCACACGGCGGTGGGGGACCCGGAGGCGGGCCGATCGCGGTGCGCAAGACCCTCGAGCCGTTCCTGCCGGTGCCCGCGGTGATCCGCCGCGACGACGGGAGCTTTGGCCTCGACTACGACCGCCCGCAGACGATCGGGAAGGTGCGCGCGTTCACCGGCCCGTTCGGCGTCTTCGTGCGCTCGTATGCGTTCATCCGCTCGTACGGCCCGCGCCTGCGCGAGATGTCCGAGGTGGCCGTGCTGAACGCCAACTACCTGCTCGCCCGGCTCAAGGACGCCTACGACCTCCCTTTCGACCGCCACTGCATGCACGAGTTCGTGCTCAGCGCCCGAACGCTCAAGCGCGAGCATGGGATCACGGCGCTCGACGTCGCCAAGCGGCTGATGGACTACGGCTTCCATCCGCCGACGATCTACTTCCCCCTGATCGTGCCGGAGGCGCTGATGGTCGAGCCCACCGAGACGGAGCCGAAGGAGATCCTGGACGCCTTCTGCGAGGCCATGCTCGTGATCGCGCGCGAGGCGGTGGAGGAGCCCGAGCTTCTGAAGAAGGCGCCGCACAACCGGCCGGTGCGACGGCTTGACGAGGTGCGGGCCGCGAAGCGCGCCATCGTCAAGTACGGCTTCGACGAGCATCCCGCGCCGAACGGCGAGCCGGTCGAGCCGCGCCAGCTCGAGGCTCAGAAAGGCGCGTAATGGACGAGGGCAGCGTCGCGCGCCGCGCGGAGAGCGCCCCTGACTGGGACACGGTCGCCGAGGTCTGGCAGCGCGCTCCTGCCCAGACCCTCTGGCGCAAGCACAGCGACCGGGTGAACAGCGCCCTTGTCGACCGGTGGCTTCCCCGCGGGACCGGGACGACCCTCAAGACCGACCTCTGGGACGAGGCGATGGGACAGGGTCTCTACCCGGCGATTGCCGCCCGCAGCGAACACGTCGTCGGCGTGGACGTCTCTCGTTCGATCGTGGCCGCGGCGGCCGAGCGGTATCCGGCGCTCGACGCGCGCGTCGCGCATGTCCACGCGCTCCCGTTCGAAGACGGGTCGATCGACGCGATCGTCTCGAACTCGACGCTCGACCACTTCGACGACGCGGCCGAGATCGACCGGAGCGTCGTCGAGCTCGCGCGTGTGCTCCGCCCGGGCGGGACGCTTCTCCTCACGCTGGACAATCCGGCGAATCCCCTGGTCGCGCTGGCGAAGGCCCTCCCGCGTCAGGCGCTCAACCGCACCTGGCTGCGCTGGGCCGACGCGAGCTCGTGGCTTGGGCTCCACCCGTACCACGTCGGGGCGACCTACGGCCGCGCGCGGCTCCGCACAGTCGTCGAGGACGCCGGCTTCGCCGTCGAGGAGACAACCGCGATCGTCCATGCGCCGCGTCCGATCGCTGTCCTGATCGGCCAGCGCCTTCAAAACGGCGGCTGGTTCCTCCGAGCGCTCCAGGCGCTCGAACGGCTCGAGCAGGCCCCGACGCGCTTCGTCACCGGGCATTTCGTCGCGATCCGGGCGACGCGGCTGGCGTAACGAATCGCGCTCCTGCGACACTGAAGAACAGGAACTACAGAAAGGGACCTGTTGACATCGAAGGTGACGAAGACCGAGGAGCAGTGGCGCGCCGAGCTGAGCCCGGAGGAGTACAAGGTGCTCCGCCAGAAGGGCACGGAAGCGCCGTTCAGCGGCGAGTACGACCACACGTTCGAAGACGGCGTCTATCGCTGCGCGGGCTGCGGCGCGGAGCTCTTCCGCTCCGATGCGAAGTACGACTCGGGCTGCGGCTGGCCGGCGTTCACTGCGCCCACGAGCGCCGAGGCGGTCGAGGAGGAGAGCGACAAGAGCTTCTTCATGCGCCGTACCGAGGTGCTCTGCGCGAGCTGCGAGGGCCATCTCGGCCATGTCTTTCCCGACGGCCCAGGCCCGACCGGCCTGCGGTACTGCATCAATTCGGCAGCCCTGAAGCTGGAGGAGGAATAGTGGAGCGCAAGGCAACGTTCGGAGCCGGGTGCTTCTGGGGCGTCGAGGCGGCGTTCCGGCAGATTCCCGGCGTGACGAAGACAGAGGTCGGCTACGAGGGCGGGACGCTCGACAACCCGACCTACGAGGACGTCTGCTCGCACACGACCGGCCATGCCGAGGTCGTCCAGGTCACGTTCGACCCCGAGCGCGCCTCGTACGACGAGCTGCTCGAGGTCTTCTGGCGCAAGCACGATCCAACGCAGCTGAACCGCCAGGGCTGGGACGTCGGCGACAACTATCGCTCGGTCGTCTTCGCGGAGGACGAGGAGCAGCGCGAGGCTGCGACGCGCTCGAAGGCGCACGAGCAGGGCCGTTATCGCAAGCCGATCGTCACGCAGATCGAGCCGGCCGCGACGTTCTACCCGGCCGAGGACTACCACCAGCAGTACCTCGAGAAGCGCGGCCGCACGACCTGCACCGTCGAGTTGAAGCAAACCGCTTAGCCGGCCCCGGGTGGCCCGCATGGGTCAATTTGGCTCGGGTCTGCGAGACCTACCCCTTTTGGGGATTCGAGGATGCCCCAGGGCAACGATAACTACAACATCGGGGACGACGGGAAGCGGACCGCAGCCGCTTCTCGCCCCTCGAATGTGTCCCGGAAGGGCGGCCACTCCTCTTGGACGGCCGCCCTTCTCGCTTTCCGAGGCCTAGCGGGTCGCAGCGAGCTGCCCGCAAGCCGCCGCGATGTCCCGGCCGCGGGTCAGGCGCACCGTCGCTGGAATCCGCGCGCGGTCGAGCTCGCGTTTGAACGCTGCGATCGCCTCGCGGGTCGAGCCCTCGAACATGCCCGTCGGGTTGTACGGGATCAGGTTCACCTTGAAGATCTGCGGGTCGAGGAGCGCCGCCAGGTCGTGCGCATGCGCGGGCGAGTCGTTGACGCCGCCCAGCATCACGTACTCGACGAACACCTTCCGGTGACGCAGGGCGAAGTACCGCCGGCACGTCGCGAGGACGTCCTCCAGCGGATAGCGCTCGTTCACGGGCATCAGCTTTGACCGCAGCTCGCCGTCTGCGGCGTGCACCGACAAGGCGAGCCGGATCGGCTCCTCGACCTCCTCGACGAAACGCCGCAGGCCCGGGAGCCAGCCGACCGTCGAGATGGTCGTGCGACGATGCGTGATCCCGACGTCGGGGAGGAGGCGCGCGGCTGCGACGACGTTCTCGTAGTTCAGCATCGGTTCGCCCATCCCCATGAAGACGCAATGGTCGACCGGCTCGATGCGGCGGAAGTGGAGCGCCTGGTCGACGATCTCCGACGGGGTCAGGTTGCGCCCGAAGCGCATCTGGCCGGTCGCGCAGAACGTGCAGGTCAGAGGGCAGCCCGACTGGGAGGACACGCAGAGCGAGCGCCGACCGTCGCGGTAGCGCATCAGCACCGCCTCGACGGGATGCCCATCGGCCGTGCGGAAGAGCGCCTTGACCGTCCCGTCGCGTGAACGGGCCTCGTCCGCGAGCTCCAGGGTCGAGAACGGCACGCTTTTGGCGAGTGCGGAGCGCAGCGGCGCCGGGACGTTCGTCATCTCCTCGTAGCCCGCGACGCCGCGGGCCGTCCACTCCCACACCTGGCCGGCGCGGTAGGCCGGCTCGCCGCGGTCGGCAAGCGTTTGCTCGAGCAAGGCCAGATCCACGGGACTACGGTAGCTTCGACCCGTGAGCGCGCCGGCGAAGCACGTCGTGGCGGTGGCAAGCGGGAAGGGCGGCGTCGGGAAGTCGACCGTCAGCCTGAACATTGCGGTCGCGCTCGCGCAGCTCGATCTGCGGGCAGCGGTCCTCGACGCCGACGTCTACGGCCCGGACATCCCGGTCATGGTCGGGCTGACGCGGCGCACCCCGGCAACGAGCTGGTCGCTCTGGAGGCGGGGGCAGGTGCCCCTCGAGCCGGTCGAGCGCTTCGGCGTCAAGCTGATGTCGGTGGGCTTCCTCCTCGGTGAGCAGCAGGGCTTCCCGTGGATGGAGCAGACACTGCCGTTCGCCGTCCGGCAGCTCGTCGACGACGTGGCCTGGGGCGACCTGGACGTGCTCGTCCTCGACCTGCCGCCGGGAACGACCGAGCTCCAGCGGCACGTGCTCGAGGAGGTGCGGTTGAGCGGCGCTCTCCTTGTCGTCACGCCCCAGGACGTCGCGCATCTCGATGCGAAGAAGCTGATCTCGCTGCTGGAGGAGAACGAGGTGCCCGTGCTCGGCGCCGTCGAGAACATGAGCACGTTCGTCTGCCCGCACTGCGGCGAGGAGACCGAGGTCTTCCCGCGCGTGCGCGAGGGCCGCTCGATCTGGTCGGCCGGCGTCGAGCGGCTGGCGAGGATTCCGCTCGATCCTCGCGTCGCCCGGGCGGGCGAGGACGGCACGCCGGCTCTGATCGCGGCTCCGGATAGCGCCGCGGCGACCGCGTTCCGCACCGCCGCGGACGCGCTCCTCGCCCGACTAGGATCGTGACGTGATCGAGCTCCGCTCAGACACGCTCACTCAGCCGACGCCCGGCATGCGCCAGGCGATCGCGAACGCCGTCGTCGGCGACGAGCAGAAGCGCGAGGACCCGACTGTGATCGACCTCGAGGAGCGGGCTGCCGCGCTGCTCGGGCAGGAGGCTGCGGTCTTCCTCCCGACCGCGACGATGGCAAACCAAATCGCGGTTCGGATCCTCACCGAGCCCGGCCAGGAGCTGCTCGCCGAGGAGAACTCGCACGTCCTCATCTCGGAGCAGGGCGGGCCTGCTGCGCTTTCGGGGCTCGTGATGCGCGGCTTGCCGGGCAACGATGGCCGGCTCAGCCCGGAGCAGATCCGCGCGTCGATCCGCGATCACGGAAGCGGGCACTCACCGCGCACGGGACTCGTCTCGGTCGAGAACACGCACAACAGCGCCGGCGGGCGCGTGTGGCCGCTGGAGGAGCTCGTCGCGGTGACCGAGACTGCGCGTGAGCACGGCCTTGCGGTTCACCTCGACGGCGCGCGGATCCTGAACGCGGCGGTTGCGAGCGGCGTGCCGGCCGCGACGATCGGTGGACACTTCGACACGGTCACGATCTGCTTTTCGAAGGGGCTCGGCTGCCCGCTCGGCTCGGTGGTCGCCGGCTCCGAGCCGCTCATGCTGAAGGCTCGGCGTGCCAAGCACCTCTTTGGTGGCGCGATGCGGCAGGCGGGCATCGTCGCGGCGGCCGCCGTGTACGCCCTCGACTACCACGTCGAGGGGCTCGCCGACGATCACAGGCGCGCGAAGCGGCTTGCAGAGGGCCTGGCCGAGGCCGGGCTCCCGGTCGACGTGGCTGCCGTGGAGACGAACTTTGTCCAGCTCGACGTCGAGCCCCTCGGACTGACCAAGCCCGACGCGCTGGCGCGGCTGGCCGAGCAGGGCGTCGGGCTCTCGGGGACGATCCATCCCACGAAGCTCCGCGCCGTGACCCATCTAGATGTGTCAGACGAGGACATCGAGCGCGCGATCGAGCTCATCCCGCGGGCGCTGGGGGCACTTGTCAACGCCTGAGGTTCTAGCCGGCGAGCTCTCCGGGCTCGTCAGGAAAGCGCAAGCGGAGTGGCCGGCGCCGAGCGTGAGCGCGGCGGTCGCCCGGAAGGGCGAGGTCGTCTGGGGCGAGACCCTCGGCGTCGCGAACACCGAGACCGGGGAGCAGGCGACCCCCGACCACCAGTACCGCATCGGCTCGATCACGAAGACCTTCACCGCCGTGGCGATCATGCAACTGCGCGACGGCGGCAAGCTCGACCTCGAGGACACGCTCGACCGCCACCTCGACGGCGTGCCGCACCGGCCGACGATCCGGCGCATGCTCTCGCACTCGTCCGGCCTCCAGCGCGAGCCGCCCGGGGACGTGTGGGAGACGATGCGCTTCACGGCGGGCGAGGAGTTCCTCGCGTCGGCCGGCGAGGCCGAGCAGGTGCTGCCGCCGGGCTCCTACTTCCACTACTCCAACCTCGCGTTTGCGCTCCTAGGCGAGGTCGTCGCGCGCGTGTCGGGCCGGCCCTGGGAGCAGTACCTGTCGGAGCAGATTCTCCAGCCCCTAGGCATGACGCGGACGTCCGTGCAACAGCAGGCGCCCGCCGCCCGGGGATACCTCGTCGACCCGTACTCGGACGCCGTACACGAGGAGCCGTCGGACCTCGATATCGGCTCGACCGCGCCGGCGGGCGCTCTCTGGAGCACGCCGGCCGACCTCGCGCGCTGGGCGGCGTTCTTCTCGGAGCCGAACCCGGACGTGCTCGCCGGGGACACAGTCGAAGAGATGCAGACCTTCCAGACCATGGTCGACCATGAGGAGTGGAAGGTAGGGTTCGGCCTCGGGCTGCAGCTCTTCCGGGACGGCGACCGGATCTTCGCGGGCCACGGTGGCGCCATGCCCGGCTTCCTGGCGATGGTCGTCGCATCGCGCAAGGAAGGCACCGGCGCGGTGCTCCTGACGAACTCCGGCGCGGCCCAGGGCGTTTCGGACCTGGCCGTCGAGCTCGTGGTCAAGGCGACCGAGGCGTTTCCGGACGTGCCCGGTGCCTGGCACGTGGGGGAGGCGCCGCCGCAAGAGCTCGACGGAGTGCTCGGGCGCTGGTGGTCGGAGGGCGGGGAGTGGGTGTTCCGCTGGCATGGCGGCGAGCTCGTCGCGGAGCCGCAGACGATCACCCGGCAAGTGCCGACGCGCTTCCGACGGGAGGGCGAGGATCGCTACCGCGCGATCACGGGTGGCGAGCGGGGCGAGCAGCTGCGCATCGTGCGCGGTGACGACGGCACGGTCACGCGGATGTACTTCGCGACGTATCCGTTCACGCGCGCGCCCGAGATCTTCGGACAGAGCTAGCTACTCGTACTGGAGCGCTTCGAGCACGTTGAGGCGTGCTGCGCGCCGCGCCGGCGCAATCGCGGCGACGATGCCCACGAGGATCGCCGCAAGCGTGAACGCGATCAGCGAGAAGATCGGCAGCGTGAACTCGATGAAGTCGATACGACCGATGAGCAGGCCCGCGAGCACGACGCCGAGCAGGATTCCCAGCACGCCGCCGATCAGCGCCGTGATCACGCTCTCGTGGCGGATCATCCGGCGCACCTGGCGGCGCGTCATCCCGACCGCGCGCAGCATCCCGAGTTCGCGCGTGCGCTCGAAGACGGTGAGGATGAGCGTGTTCACGATGCCGAAGAGCGAGACGATCACCGAGAGCGCGAGCAGCACGTAGAGCATCAGAAGCACCTTGCCGAGGAACGCGGTCTGGTTCGTGATGAACTCCTCGCGGGTCTGGGCTTTCGCGTTCGGGAAGGACTTCAGGCGCTCTGTGAGGGCCGCGAGGTTCGCTTCGCTCTGGCCGCCACGCATGCGGAGGAACGAGTAGAGGTTGCGCGCCTTCGGATTGAAGCGGTCGAATGTCGCAGCCGAGACCGTGACGGGCCCGAACGGAGAGCCGCCCGTAGGCGGCTTGAAGATGCCCTTGACCGCGAACGTCTTCTTTTCCCCGTTCGCGAACGTGAGCTCGACCGGGGAGCCGAGCTTCAGGTGGTGATTCTTCGCGTAGTTCTCGTCGACGAACGCACCGTTGTCTCCGAGCGTGGCCAGAACGGCGTTGGAGCCCTCCTTCCACTTCACGTTGAAGATCGTGCTCGTAGCCGGATTGACGGCGGTCGCGAAGATCTTCTTGTTGTAGGCCTGCGCGTCGCCGACGCGGACGCTGCCGACCGCCTCGACTCCTGGCACGCTCGCGACGGCTTCCGCGGCAGCTGTGGGGATGGGGTCGAAGTTGTTCTGCGCCGTGATGGCGTAGTCGGCGCCTCCCCACAGGTCGTTCACAGCCTTGCGGAACGTCGTGTTGATTCCGGCGGCGAGCAGCGCGACGAGCGTGACGAGCGCCAGCCCGATCATCAGGGCAGCGGCGGTCGAGGCGGTGCGCTGCGGGTTTCGGCGCGCGTTGTCGCGGGCGAGGACTCCCGCCGCGCCACCGATCTTCGTCGCGGGCCAGCCGAGCGCCGCGGCGAGCGGCCGGATGAAACGCACCGAAAGAAGCGCGACGCCGAAGAACACGAGCAGCGCGCCGGCGCCCATCGAGATCAGCACCGGCTTCGTTCCGAGACCGGGCGCGAACAGGGCATAGACGAGGGCCGCGAAGCCAAGCCCGATCAGGACGGCCGAGCCGGGAGTGCGGAAGCGGGCCAGCCGCGACTCCGGCAGCGTCGCGCCCTCGCGCACGGCGGCGATCGGGGGCACGCGCGTGGCCCGGATTGCCGGCCGCATGCTTGCGACTACCGTCACCACGATCCCCACGATCAGCGAGACCACCACGGTGCGGGACGCGAAGATGAGCCCGCTGTTCGGGAGTGTGAACCCAACCGCGTTGAAGAGGCCGACGAGGCCCTTCGCGAGAGCGAGGCCCAGGAAGAGCCCCGCCGTGGCCGCGAGCGTCCCCACGACGACCGACTCCAGGAGGATCGACCAGAGCACCTGGCGGCGCGAGGCGCCGAGCGTGCGCATGGTCGCGAACTCACGCGTGCGCTGGGCGATCGTGATCGAGAGTGAGTTCGCGATCACGAAGCTCCCGACGAAAAGCGAGATCCCGGCGAAGACGAGCAGGAAGATGCGCAGGAAATTGATGAACGTGTTCGTGCCGGAAGCGTCCTCGTGAGCCTGCTGCGCAGCGGTTCGCACCTGCGCACTCGGGGGCAGCACGGCACGGATCTCCTTGACGAGCTCGGCGTCCGACACCCCGGGCTTCGCCGCGACCGCGATCTCGTCGAGCTTGCCCTGCTTGTCGAAGAGGTGCTGAGCTGTCGGGAGGTCGAACCCGGCGAGGGTTGCGCCGCCGATCGTCGCGACCGACCCGAACTTGACGAGTCCGGAGATTCGGAAGCGTTGAACCGGCCCGGCGGCCTGGACCCCGATCTGGTCGCCGGCCATGAAGTGCTCCTTCTTCGCCGTCGACTCGTCGATGACGACCTCGTCCAGGCCCGGCCAGCCGCCGGAGACGAGCGTGAGCGGATTGAAGGGCGAGTTCCCGTTGGCGATGCTGAAACCGAGGTTGGGCGCCCCGCCGTAGACGATGACCTTGCCGTTCTTGCCGACCAGATGCGCGTCGCCGTTCACGCCGCCCTCGGCCGCGGCAACACCCGACAGTGCGTGAATCTTGGGCAGCAATGCCGCGTCGAGCGTCGGCTTCGCGTTCTGGTTCTGATCCGAGAGCGTGAAGGCCGGCTTGCCGCTGATCACGACGCTCGAGCCCTTGCGGACGTCGGTGAAGATCGAGTTGAAAGCGTTGTCGATCGAGTCGGTCAGGACGAAGGTCCCGCTCACCATCGCGACGCCGAGGACGATCGCGATCGCCGTCAGGCCCGTGCGCAGCTTCCGCCCAAGGAGTCCCTTGAGGGCGAACCGGATCACTGGCTCAGGTCGTTGATCACGCTCAGGATCTCGGCGCTCGACGCGTGCTGCAGCTCCTTGACGAGCTCGCCGTCGGCGAGGAAGAGCACGCGGTCGGCGATGGCGGCGGCGCTCGGGTCGTGCGTGACCATCACGGTCGTCTGGCCGTACTCGGCAACCGACTCGCGCAGGAGCTCGAGGATCTCCGCACCCGTCTTCGAGTCGAGGTTGCCCGTAGGCTCGTCCGCGAACACGACCGTCGGCCTGGAGACGAGCGCGCGGGCGATGGCGACGCGCTGCTGCTGGCCGCCGGAGAGCTCGGCCGGCCGATGCTCAAGCCGGTCGGCGAGACCGGTCTTCTCCATGAGGTCGTCGACCCAGGCGCGGTCAGGCTTCTCGCCCGCGATCGAGAGCGGCAGCAGAACGTTCTCCTCGGCGGTCAGCATCGGCAGGAGGTTGAAGAACTGGAAGACGAAGCCGATGTGAGTGCGGCGGAGCTTCGTCAGGTCCGTATCGTTCATGCGCGTGATGTCCTCACCGGCGACCGTGACCTCGCCGGTCGTCGGCCGGTCGAGCCCCGCGAGGATGTGCATGAGCGTCGATTTCCCGGAGCCGGACGGCCCCATCACCGCCGTCAGGCGGCCGCGCGGCACGTCGAGCGAGACGCCGCGCAGCGCCTCGACCGCGGTGTCGCCCGAGCCGTAGCGTCTCGTGACGTCGTGGGCGTGGACGACCGCGGCGTCGGGTGCGTTTCCGTCGACAGCAGTCATTGGCGGCCCACGTTACCGGTCTCCCGCGGCGAGGAACGCGGCCGCGACGGCGGCGTAAACGCCGACGAGCATCCAGCCCTCCCAGCGTTTGGAAATGCCGTCTCGGATCACGATCGCGACGAACACGGCGGCGCCGCCCATCGCTGCGAGCTCGATCGGTCGGAACGACAGCGCCAGCGGGTGAGAGAAGAGGAACGAGAGCAGAACGATGGCCGGCGTCACGAACAGCGCGACCTGCGCGCTCGAGGAAATTGCGATCTCGGTCGCGAGCTTGATCTTCCCGCGGCGTGCGATCACGACGGCCCCACCGTGTTCGGCCGCGTTGCCGACGATCGCGACGATCACCGTCGCGATGAAGAACTCCGAGAGGTTGGCCGTGTGCGCGAACGACTCGAGCGTGTGCACGAGCAGCTCGCTGATCAGGGCGGTGACGACGGTCGCGGCTGCCAGCGTGGCCAGCGAGGCGCGGAGGGTCCAGCCGCCGGTCCCGGGCGGCGCCATGGTGTCGATCTCGTCCAGGCGGTGCCGGCGGAGATTGCGGCCCGTCAGCACGACGTAGACGATCAGCAGGCCGATCGCGACGGGGGTCGACAGCACCGCGAGCGAGTGCCGGTTGGGATCCCCGTGGAAGCCCGCGATCGCTGGGGCGAGCAACGCGAGGACGCCGAGGGCGACGAGTCCGAGCTGCAGGAGGAGCGACCGGCGGTCGAGCTTCCCTTCGCGGGGCCCGAAGATCATCGCGACGCCGAGCACGAGCAGGATGTTCGACACGACGGAGCCGGCCAGCGAGCCGCGCACGACGTCCGGCAGGCCATTCTCGACGGCGAACAGGGCGATGATCAGCTCCGGCGCATTGCCGAAGCTCGCGTTGAGGAAGCCGCCCACGCCGGCGCCGGTGTGGTCCGCCGCATGCTCCGTCGCCTCGCCGATCAGCCACGCGAGCGGAACAAGCGCCGCGGCGGCGAGGACGAAGAGCACCGTGTCGTCCGCGTGGAACACGAAGCGCGCGGCGAGTGCGACGGGCGCGAGCACGAGCGAGCCCCAGAGAATCGTGCGCGCCACGAGGGCTAGCCTAGCCATCGGACGATGAGCGCGGGCCGTGCGTTTACCGCTCGGAAGCGGAAATGTCAAGTCTTGCGCAGCCCCTATCCACGGCCCACAATCGAGGCATGCAGCCACCGACGAGCGACGTCCTGAGCGAGCTCCCGCTTCACCCTCAGGACGAGCTGGAATGCCGGCGCTGCGAGGTCCATTGCGGGAAGGTCGTCTACCCCTCGGCCTGCCTGGAGCGTGCCTGCCCCTTCTCCTACGCGTACACCGACCACGGCCATACCTACGTCGGCTGCATGCAGAAGGTCTACGGCGTCGAGATCGACCTCGAGCAGATGGAGGCGGCGGAGCGCCGAGGCGGTTTCGGGGCGGTGCGGGCCACCCGCGCGCCGCTGCCGATGTGCCACGTCGAAGTGGAGAGCTGCTACGAAAGCCGCGCCGACGATCTCGGCTGCGTCAATCCCGAGTTCGGCGAGCTCCCCGTGGGGATCCCGAACTTCCGGATCTTCGCGCGGATCTCCTCCTAGAAATCCCGCGTTGACAGCGGTATAACCGCGCCGACGACTGCGGCTTTACTGCTCGACAACGAGAAGGAGGTCGCACATGCAACGCGGGGTGGACGTCTCGGCGAACAACGGCCACGTCGACTGGGCCCAGGTCGCGCAGGCGGGGTACACATACGCATTCGCCCGCGCGACGCTCGGGCACGGGGACGTCGATCCGACCTTCGAGCAAAACCGGGAGGGCGCCAAGGCTCATGGGCTGCGGTTCGGCGGCTATCACCTGCCGTATCCCGGAAGCTCGACCGCGGACCAGCAGGCGAAGGAGTTCCTGGCGGTCGCGAAGCCGCAGCGAGGCGATCTCCTGCCGTCGCTCGACATCGAGAACAAGAGTCCGCCGGACAAGGCCGAGGCGGGGTTCTCCGTCGCGGAGCTCGTCGCCTGGCTCCGCGCGTGGCTGGCGGCGGTCGAACGCGAGGTCGGCGCGAAGCCGATCGTGTACACGAACAGGGGTTGGTGGGACTCACGGCTGAAGAACGCGAACTTCGCCGATCATCCGCTCTGGCTCGCGCACTACACATCGGCGAGCGCGCCGACCATCCCGAAACCGTGGACGTCATTCGCAATCTGGCAGCACAGCGAGACGGGCGACATCGGCGGTCACAAATTCGATCTCAACCGATGCGCTGACCTGGCCGCCGTCACTATCAAGGCGCACACGACCGGGCCTCCGGTGCTCGAGCTCGGCGCGCACGGGAACGATGTGACCCGGCTGAAGTATCTGCTGACGACGTGGTGCGAGGGGCACCCCCCGCCCGCCGGACTGCTCGACAACGACGTGTTCGGTCAGGCGACGTTCGCTGCCGTCAAGCGGTTCCAGCAGGCGTCGGGTATCGAGAGCACGGGCAAGGTCGGCCGGAAAACCTGGTCGGCGCTCAACCACGTCACGCACAAGGTGGATGCCTAACTCGCTTGCGCACGGGTGCTAGCCGGAGACGAGGTGCCTGAGCGTTCGGGCGTGAAGCTTGCGGAGCTTCGCGACCTGCTCGGCGTCAGGTCCGTGCCCGCGACCGGGCACCTCGAGCAGCGCGGGCAGCTCCTGCAACGCCGGATGAGCCAGGAACACGCCGAGCCCGTCCCCGAGCAGTCCTTCGCCGATGTTGTCGTGCCGGTCGCGATTCGAGCCGAGCGGCGCCTTCGAGTCGTTCACGTGCAGCGCGCGTAGTCGGTCGAGGCCGATTCGCGCGTCCACCTCGGCGACGAGCGCGTCGAGCGCCGCCCGGTCCGTTACGTCGTAGCCGGACACGTACAGGTGGCACGAGTCGAGGCAGATCCCGAGCCTGGGATGACGGTCGAGCGCGTCGACCAGCACCGCGAGCTCCTCGATCGACCGGCCGATCGTCCCCCCGGCGCCCGCGGAGTTCTCGATCAGCAGCCAGGTCCGCTCGGAGGAGAGCTCGAGCACCTGCCGTAGGGCCGGAACCACGCGCTCGAGCCCGGCCTCGAGCCCGGCTCCGAGGTGCGAGCCGACGTGGAACACGACGCCGTCCGCATCGATCCCGCCGGCGACTTCCATCGTGTTCCGGAGCGTCGCGACCGACTTGGAGTAGATCTCGTCGTCGAGGCTCGCGAGGTTGAGGAGGTAGAGGGCGTGACAGAACGCCGACTCGATTCCGGCCTCACCGGCGCGCTGCTTGAACGTCTCGAAGTCGGCCGGATCGTGGTTCGTCGGCCGCCACATGCGCGGGCTCTGGGTGAAGATCTGGACCGCGTCGCAGCCAAAGGATTCCGCCCGGTCGATCGCGCGGTGGATCCCGCCCGAGCAGGAGACGTGGGCGCCGAACAGCACAGGCGCGACGATACCGGCCGACTCCGGCAATACTCTCGCCTCGGTGCACCTCCAGGGCAGGCTGGGGCCGCTCGCCGAGCGGGAGTACAAACGCTTCTTCTTCGCGAGCGCGATCTCGTCTTTCGGCGATCGCGTCGGCGTGCTCGCGCTGGTCTTCGCCGTGCTCGGCCTGACTGGCTCGGGCACCGACCTGGGCCTCGTCCTCGCAGCGCGGCAGGTCATGGAGGCGGCGGTTCTTCTCGCGGGCGGGGTGTGGTCGGACCGCCTCCCCAGGCAGTGGATCCTCGTCGGCGCCTCATCGGTTCAGGCGGTCTCCCAGGCGTCGGTCGCGACACTGCTCCTGGGCGGCTGGGCCTCGATCCCCGCGCTGATCGGCCTGCAGGCGCTCTACGGCGTCGGCGGGGGGCTTGTCGCGCCGGCGACCGTCGGACTGGTCCCGCAGACGGTTCCCGCCGGCCGGCTCCACCAGGCGAACGCGCTCCTCAGCCTCAGCCGCAACACCATGGGGATTCTCGGGCCGGCGGTGGGTGGAATCGTGATCGTGGCGGCGAGCCCGTCGCTGGCGCTCGCGGTCGACGCGGCGACGTTCGTCGCAGCCGGACTGCTGCTGACGACACTGAATCTCCCGCGCCGCGCGAAGGCCGACGACGACGCGCCGTTCCTGCTCGAGCTGCGCCTCGGCTGGCGGGAGTTCGCCTCACGAACGTGGCTCTGGCCCACGGTGACGCTCTTCGGTGTGTCGAACTTCGTCTTCGCCGCGTGGGTCGTGCTGGGTCCGGTGATCGCCTTGAAGCACCTCGGCGGCGCGGGCGCGTGGGCGATCGTCGGGGCCTCCAGCGGAGTCGGTGCGGTGATCGGAGGGTTGCTCGCCCTGCGCTTGCGGCCTCGGCGACCGCTCTTCGTCTCGGTCGTGCTGGCCGGAGCAACCGTCCTCGAGCTCGCAGCCCTCGCCTTGCACGCCCACACCGCCGTGCTTGCGGCCGTCGCCCTGTTCGCCGGCGCGGCGATCGCGATCCACCTCACGCTCTGGGTGACCGTCCTGCAGCAGCACATTCCCGAGCGCGCCCAGTCGCGAGTCAGCTCGTACGACGAGCTGGGCTCGTTCCTCCTGATCCCGCTCGGGCTGGCGCTGGCCGGCCCCGCCTCCGATGCTCTGGGAATGGACGTCACGCTGTGGGGAGCGGCGGCGATCTCCGCGGTTTGCATCGCCACGATGGCGGCGATCCCGAGCGTCCGGGCGCTGCGGAGCCGGGGCGCGCCCGAGCCCGTCGTCACGTAGCGTTCGCGCGATGTCGGTTCGCGTTCGCATGGCTCCGAGCCCGACGGGCTTCCTGCACATCGGGAACGTCCGTACGGCGCTCTTCAACTGGCTCTTCGCGCGCCACGAGGGCGGCGAGTTCCTGCTGCGGATCGAGAACACCGACACGGCGCGAGAGGTCTTCGAGGCGACCGAGCAGATTCAGGAGTCGCTTCGCTGGCTCGGCCTCGACTGGGACGGGCCGGTGACCTTCCAGCTCGACAACATGGAGCGCTGCCGCGAGCTCGCGCACGAGCTCGTCGGGGCGGACAAGGCCTACGAGGACGAGGGCGCGATCCGCTTTCGCATGCCCGACGAGGGCACGACGGCGTGGGAGGACGTGGTCCTCGGCCATGTCAAGGTGCAGAACAAGGACATCGAGGACGTGGTGATCCTGCGTTCGGACGGCCGGCCGACCTACAACTTCGCTTCGCCCGTCGAGGACGTGCAGGACCGGATCACGCACGTGCTCCGCGGGCCCGACCACGTCTCGAACACGCCCAAGCAGATCCAGATCCTGCAGGCGTTGGGCGCCGAGCTCCCGGTCTACGGCCACGTCCCGAACGTGAACGGGGAGGACGGCAAGAAGCTCTCGAAACGGCACGGCGCGGTGACCGTGGACGAGTTCCGCAACGCCGGGTACTACGCGCCTGCGCTCGTCAACCACTTGGCGCTGCTCGGGTGGAGCTACGACGACAAGACGACGATCATGTCGATCGCGGAGCTCGTCGAACGCTTCTCCCTCGAGCGCATCTCACGGAGTCCGGCGACCTTCGACTACGACAAGCTCGACCACATCAACGGGATGCACCTGCGCGCGCTGCCGCTCGACGAGTACGCCGATGCGCTGATCTTGTGGCTCGGCGAGCAGGGCTACGACTGGGACGCGGTACGCGTGCGCGAGACCGCGCCGCTCGTGCAGGAGAAGATCGCGAAGCTCTCCGAGTACCCCGACTTCGTCCGCTTCCTGTTCGAGGACGTTGAGGTTCCCGCGCTCGGGAACGGCACTCTCGCCGGGGCGACCGAGGCGCTCGCCGCGACCGAGCCGTTCACGCAGGAGCGGATCGAGGCCGCGCTGCGCGAATGGGCCGAGCGCGAGGGTTTGAAGCCGCGGGAGGCGTTCCAGCCCGTCAGGATCGCGGTCACCGGATCGAAGATCTCGCCCGGGCTGTTCGAGAGCCTCGAGCTCCTGGGCAAAGAGAAATCGCTGGAGCGGCTGCGCGCGGCCGCGACTAGTGGAAACGCTTCCTCGTAGGCAGCGGCTTCGGAGGCGCGAGCGGATCGAGCGCCTTCTGGAACTCGCGCCACGCGCGCAGCCGGAATTGCTCGGTGGGCGCCGGTAGCTCTTGCCGGCCCTGCTGCACCCGAGACCCCTTGCCGCCTTGTCCTCGCTCGCTTCTCATTTACAAGGGGTAAACGCCCCACCCGAGGCTGGGGGTACGGAGGTGTCCGGATCGGGCTACCTGGTTCCGGCGAGCGCGCCGAGCGCAAACGCGATCAGTCCGAGCGCCACGAGGAGCAAGATCCCGGCGAGCGCCCAAACCAGCACACTGCCTCGAACCGACCGTACGCGCGTTCCCGGCGCGGCGGTTGCAGCCGGCGCGGGGCCGGCGAGCCGGAGCTGGGCCAGGCGAACGCGGAACAGCGCTCCGCGCCACTCGTAGACATACGGCTTCGCCGCTTCGGCGTCCGCGACGTCGAGGACGTAGGCGATCTCCGCGGTCGCGTCCCGCGCGTCCGTGAGCGCCTCCGCGAGTTCCTCGTGCGCAGGCTCGGCTTCGGTCGGCGGTTCCAGCCCGGACACGAGCTCGGCCGATCGGTGGAGCGAGTACTGCAAGCCGCCGAGCCGCTCCGGGGCATCGTCGCGGCCGAGCGCCTCGTCGGGATCCGCGGCGAGCACCTCGAGCCGGTGCAGCGTCGTGCGGAGATCGGTCCAGACTCCCGCAATCGCCGCCTCGTAGCTCTCCCGTACGCGCGTACCGACGGTCTGCTTCAAGGCCCGGATTCTAGCCACCGGTAGACTGACCGCCGCCTTGACGGGCGTTCCTATCACGGTCCTCGTCGTCGACGACGACCCTTCGATCCGACTCCTCTGCCGGGTGAATCTCGAGCTCGACGGTTGCACCGTGCTGGAGGCGGAACGGCTGGACGAGGCCCGCGAGCTCCTGAGCGAGGCTTCTGTCGATGTCGTCCTGCTCGACGTGCACGTCGGCCGGGACGACGGGCGGCATCTGCTCCGCGAGCTTCGCAAGACCAGCCCGAGCACGCCGGTCGCGCTCCTCACCGGCAGCTCCGAGCAGAGCAACCTCGAGCCCGAGCGGGCCGACGCGCTGATCCCGAAGCCGTTCCGGCTCGATCAGCTCGTCACGACGGTCAGGGATCTCGCGGGTCGAGCCCGCGAGATAGATTCCGGCGCATGAGCGTCGCCGCAGCGAGAACACCCGCGCAGTTCGAGGAGCGCCTGCAGCGCTACCTCTTCGAGCGCTCCGAGGAAGCTCGCGCCATACGCGTGGGCGAAAAGGAGACTTCCGAGCAGGCGGCGATCGTCGAGCGTTACTCAGATCTCTTCACCCGCGACCAGATCGACGTGCTGCGCGAGGCCGAGCAGGCCGCCGGGCGCGACGAGCGCGAGCGCCTGTACCGGCTGCGCAAGACCTGTGAGGGCGGAATCGTCACCGCAGAGCTGGCGGAGCGAGACGACGAGCTGGAGAACGCGATCCTGGCCGCACGGGTCACCTTCCGCGGCGAGGAGATGCCGCTTCGCAATGCCCAGGCGAAGCTCGCGGTGCTCGACTCCTATGCCGACCGCGAGGAGCTCGGCGAAATCCACGCGCTGGCCTCGGCGCGCTTCAACGATGACCGGCTCGAGCTGCTGCTGGCCGGAGAGGAGCTCGAGGCGGAACTGTCGGGCGAAGCCGATCCTGTCGCCCGCTCCGCTGAGGAGAAGGGGATCTCCCTGCAGGAGCTCGAGCGCGCGCTGGCAGCCGCGAGCGAGCGTTCGACGAGCGCGTACGAGCGGCTCAAGGAGCACTGGTTCGAGCGGCTCCTCGGCCCCGACCGCGAGCCGGTTCCCACGTCCTTCCACACTGCGTACCTGCGCCGGCTCTCGCCGCTCGACTCGACCTACACGAAGGAGCAGGCGATCCCCGTCTGCATGGCGACGCTCCACGGGCTCGGCTTCGACCTGGAAAACGAGCCAAACATCCGGCTGGACGTCGAGGATCGGCCGCAGAAGTCGCCGCGCGCCTGCGTGATCGCGTCCGACCCGCCGGGGGTCGTCCACCTCATCACCCGCGCGCAGGGCGGTCTCCACGACTTCCAGGCGTTCCTCCACGAGGCCGGGCACGCACTCCACTACGCCGGAGTCGACCCCGGGCTCTCGTACACGTTCCGGAAGCTCTCGCGCGACCACGCGCTGACCGAGATCTACTCGTACATTCTCGAAGCGATCTCGCGCGAGCCGGCCTGGCACGCCGAGTATTTCGAGCTCGACGAGGAAACCGCGCGCGAGAACGCCGAGGCGACCGTCTTCCTCGAGGCGCTGCTCTACCGCCGGTACACCGCGAAGCTGCAGTTCGAGCTCGACTTCTGGCGTCGCTTCGCCGACGACGGCGGCACGCCGGGCGGCTACTCCGAGAAGCTCACCGCCGCCACGGGGATCGAGTACCGCGCCGACGCGTATCTCGCGGACATGGACTCCGGGTTCTACTCGGCCGACTACCTGCGGGCCTGGATCCGCAGTGCGCAGCTCCGCCACTACCTTGCCGACGAGTTCGGTGGGGACTGGTGGCGCTCGTCGGCGACGGGCGACCGGCTGCGCGAGCTGTTCCGGGAGGGAACGCGGCCGACGAGCGAGGAGATCGGCTCCCGGCTCGGCTTCGAGGCGCTCGACACCGCGCCTTTGCTCTCCGAGCTCGGGGGCTAGAGCGCGGCCGGAGGAGCGACGTAAACGTGCACCTCGAGCGGCCCGAGGCTATCCGTGAACGACCCGGCCGATGCGGTGAGGCTGTCGGTCCCGTCGAGCGTCAGAAGCGTCCGGTCGCCGAGTGCCGGCACGACGACCGCTGCGCTCGCAGGGCTCCGTGACGCGTTGACGACGATCACGTAGAGGGCGCCGTTCAGCTCGCGCGCGCCGACGCGCACGGACGAGCCGCTCGCGTTTGCCTGCAGCGCGGGTTGGGTCAATGCGGGAACGAGCGTCTCGATCTCCCGCTTCTCACGGGCGATCTCCGCGGCGACCTCGGGACTCCAGTCGTTCGGGAAGTAGCCGATCGCGTGCGCGCCCGCTGCGATCGCGAGCCACGTCTCGGCCCGCACCGTCGCGGGCGTGGGGTCGAGCCGCGGGTCGCTGCAATCCATCCTGCGCGCCTCGATCCACTGGAAGGTCGGCTTGCCGGCCGCGAGGCCGACGAGCTCCTGCTGCGACGCAAACACGTCGCCGAAGCTGTCGAAGCGGCACCAGCTCTGCAGCGGATAGAGGTCGAAGCCCAGCACCTCCGCGTTGGCGACGAGCGCCGGATAGAGCGCACGACCCTGCGGGAGGGGGCTTGCCTGGCTGTAGAAGTGGTTGCTCAGGGTCAGCCAGCGCGGGCCTGCAGAGAAGGTGGACGCGAGATTTGCCGCCTCCGCCGAGGAGAGCGAGCCCGGCAGGTTCAGGTCCCACTCGTCGGGCAGGAACGTCCCGGCATGCCCGGGGCCCGACGCCGCCGGCCCGCGCGCGGCGCTGACCGAGAGCGCACGGCCCTCGAGTTGCGCGAGCTGGTCGCGGGCGCTTCCGCAGCCGTTGCCCATGAAGAGCTCGATACCGGCTGCGAGATTGGTGGGATAGGCCTCGGTGCAAGCGTTCCAGACGATCGTCGGGAAGAAGGGCTGGCCATCGACGCGAATCACGTCGCCGTCCGCGACCGTGCGCTCTGCGCCCGTGAGTCCCGGAGTGTTGAGCAGGAATGGGGCAGAGACGCGGCGCCCGTCGTCGGCGCGCGCGTCGATCGACACGCGGTAGGCGGTGTCGAAGGTCAGTCCGGTAAGAGTCGCAACGTGGTCGACCGACGGCGGAGCGGTCGCAGTCCAGAGCGTCGGGACGTCCACCCCGTACGAGACGCGCGAGCCGACGGGCTCGCTCGTCCGCCAGGAGACCGTCGCGGCGAAGGCGGAAAGGGAAACTGCCTGGACGTCGGAGATCGTGAGCGGCGGCGCAGGGGCGGCGTCCGTCGAGCCGGTCGGAGGCGTCGACGTGGGCTCGCCGAGCGGCGTCCACAGTCCCGGAGTCCCGGAGTCGGTCGCGCTTGGGTCGCCGAGGCTGAACGGGACGAGCGCGCTCGCAAAGCTGCCCGCGGGCGTGCGCACGGATTCGAACGAGGCCTGCGGCGACGCCGTCACGAGCGGGAAGATGCCGGGCGCAGCGGCCAGCGGGCCGTACCTCGCGGCGGCGTCTCGCACGCCGGGTGCCGAAGCCTCCGCAGCGGGTTCGGAGAACGCGGCGGCCGGCGCGGCTGAAGACTGCGGAGTCCGGCCCGAAACGGCGAAGTAGGCACCACCGAGGATGCCGACCATGGCCGCAAGAGCCAAAGAGATCGTGGAAGCGAGCCGCACACGAAAAAGATCGGCGTTTCCTGCTTTCTCGTCTCCCTCGATCGAGGGATCCCCGGGCGGCTACTCGATGGTGTACGACTGCGGTTCGGCGGCGCCGCCGTCGGGATTTGCCACGCCGATCCACAACTGGCCGGGTTGCGAGACGTCGTCTCCGGTCAGCGTGATCTGGAGTTGCGTGTCGCTGAGGAAGCTCGTTTCGCGCGGGTCGAGTTGCGGCGCTTCCCCGTCGAACGTGCGTCCGGCGGAAACGGTCGCGCCCTCGGCGAACCCGGATCCCTGGATCGTGACTGTCGGATTTTCGGCACCCGCGTTGGGCACGGGGTCGAGGCCCGTGATCGTCGGTGCCGGCACGGCTGGGGCCGCGTCGCCGCTCTCATCGGTGCCCGCTTCGGCAGCGAGGATCGCCTCGCCGCTGATGTCGAATGCGTGCGGGCCGGCGGTTCCGCCGCCCGGCTCGGGATTTGTCACGGCGATCCACAACTGGCCGGGCTTGGCGACGTCGGACTTCAGCAGCGTGATGTTCAGCGCTGTTTCGTTGGCGTAAGAGGAGATGCGCGCGACGAGCTTCGCGGGCTCGTCTCCGGTCTCACTGGTTCCGACGGCGACCGTGGACTGCTCGGTGAAGCCGGTGCCCTGAAGCGTGAACGTGAGAGTCTCGGTCGTGGTCGTTATGTCCGGTTGGATGCCCGAGATCGTGGGTTTCGGATTCGCGACGCCGTCGCCGCGAGCCGCATCGCCGTGGCTCGCATCCACCTGAAAGAGGGCGTCGAACACCTGGTGGAGCTTGTCGCCGGCTTGTTTCGAGAAAAGCCCGACGAGGCCGGCCATCGCCGCGACGCCGTACGGGTTGATGTCGCTTCCGGAGGAGCTGGTCGCGAGGAAGCCGCCGCGCAAGGTGAAGTAGAAGATCACCGCGAGCGCGGGGCCGACGAAGAAACGCACGAGGTAGAACCAGAGCCAGCTTCGCTCGAACCGCTTGTTGCCGACGTAGTCGCTGAAGGAGACCGCGATGAAGACGGTCGCTCCGATGCCTCCCATGACCGCGGTGAGGACGATCAGGGCCGTCTCTGCGAGGAGGTTGAACTTGAAGAGTCCCCAGAAGAGGTCGATCGGTGCTGGCTGCTTCGGTTGGCCGCCCGCCGCCTGTCGGCCGCTGCCCGTGCCCTGCGGCACCTTGGGCCAGATCTTGATCAGGATGTAGACGAGGATCAGCCCGACGCCCAGCACGAAGATCCCGAAGAGCGACGCGCCGAACAGCCCGACGCGTCCGCCACCCTTCTGGCGACCCTGCGTTCCTTCGCCTGCCGCGGTGCCAGGAGCGGACGCCGCCGAGTCGCCGGTCGAGCTCTGCCCGGCCGGCTGATCTACCTGTTCTTCGGTGAGGACGCCGTCGGCCGCAGACACGCCGGACGCGTCGGTCATGAACTGTCAGTCTTAACGCCCGGCAACAAGCGCGTCAAGCCGCGACAGCAGAGTCGAAGAGGCGCATACGGGATTCGAACCCGTGCCGCCGCCGTGAGAGGGCGGTGTCCTAGGCCACTAGACGAATGCGCCGAACGCGGTTCAGTTTAGCCAGCGTTGGGAACGTGGGGGGCGGTGCGCTCCATCGTTCTTGCTGTCGGTGCGGCTCTTGTTCTCGCGTCCGCGGGGGGAGCGCACGCTGCGATTGTTCCTCAGCGTTCGATCGCCGGTGTCGCTCTGGACATGACGAAGGTGCAGGTGCGCGCCAAGCTCGGGCCGCCGCTGCGCATCCGCAACGGCCGGAACGACTTCGGGATCTGGACGCAGTTCGTCTACCCGCGCGTCGAGGTGACGTTCCAGGGCGGAAAGTCAGTGACCGGTCTCCAGACGACTTCCCCGAAGGAGCGCACCGCGCGTGGAGCTCACGTCGGCTCGACGAAGGCCCAGCTGCTCGCGCGGGTCCACGGCCTCAAGTGCGAGACCGGGCACTGTTTTCTGGGCTCTTTTGCGGCGGGGAAGCGCGTGACCGATTTCTTTCTCCGCCGCGGCCGCGTCACGCGGATCGTGGTCGGCTTCGTGATCGACTAGCTAGCTACTCGGCCTTCTGGGACATGAGCGCCAGGAGAGCGACGGCTCCGGCTGCC
>JBDTZN010000014.1:0-35976 GCA_040005095.1 Thermoleophilia bacterium
GGGGCCGCGATCGAGATCACTACTTCGCTGCGGCTCGCGGACTAAGCTATCGCCGACCGACCGGAGCCTCGCGCCTTCGCGCAGTGACCCTCTACTCGCGGTCAGCGCCTCGAACGAGGTCCGAGAGGTTGCGGTATTCGGTCGCCATCAGCTTGTCCTTCGGCCGGCCCGCAGCTTCCTTCATTGCAATGAGATGGTCGAGCGAGGACACGAGTACGGGTTCGCCGTCGATCTCCTGCGGCGCGCCTGCGTGCTCTTTGAGCTTGGCGTACGACGGTGCGCCGCTTGCGTCGCCGACGATGTCCAGGCTGCCGTGGGGCGTATCGAAGGTGAAGCTGGCGCCGGCTTTGAGAGCGCGAGCGTCGAGCTGGAACGGGACAGCGGCGGGGGCACCACGGAGAGTCGCTCCGAGCTCTCTCAGCGCTTCTGCAAGCCGTTCGAAGTTCTGCTCTTCGCGCGCATAGGCAACGTCGAGGTCGAAGCTCGGGTACGAGGAGCCTCGTGCCATGCCGGCGAGGCCGCCGATGACGACGAAGTCGACCTGATGCTCGAGCAACGCGTGGAGCATGGCCTTGGCGTCGAATTCAGCCGCCATTCGGGACGCCGCGGTTTCGGAGCACGAAGTTCGAGAACGACACGCCGCGATCGATCCGTTCGGAAACCGTCCTGCCGAGGTTCTGCCTCAGCAGCGCCTCGTCGTGGCCGTAGTCGATCCGCTCGGCCCCAAGCTGCAGTTCCTCGCCCATCAGGTCGACGAGGTTCGCGAGCATGTCGACCGAGGGGGAGACGAGCCCGCGCTCGATGCGCGAGATCGCGGCCTGGCTCGTTCGCGCTCGGGCGGCGAGTTGCTTCTGCGTCAGGCCGTGGCGACGCCGGACGGTCTTCAGCAGATCGGCCGAGGTCATGGCGCTGACTATATCAGATGTGATGTATTTGGCCGAGCAGAAGGTCGCGCACGCTGTCCAGGCTGGCGAGCAAGCGGCCGAGCTCATCGAGGCTGGTGTCGACCGCGCTCGCGAAGGCGTCTGGGCCGCCGAGCTTCTCGAGCGTCTCTGGCGGGATGAACTTGAGTAGCAGCGCCGCTGTTCCCGGTGGGAGGGCGGCGAAGTGGACGGTCAGGATTCCGTGGTCGCGCAGGAGGAGCATCGCAAGCGCGGCCGTCGCCTCGATCGGGACGATCGGCGGTTCCGCGACGTTGCCGCGGCGCATCGCCTCCGCCAGCACGTCCTCTCCGTCGAGCCGGACTGCGACCTGCGTTCGCGTCAGCACGTCGCCCAGCCCACGGGCCTGCAGCGCCTCGTAGAGCTGCTCGGTGGCCGCCACGAGTTCTCGCACGCGTTCGGGCCGATAACCGGCGAGCGAATGGACGACGGCCGGGTAAAGCATCGGCCGCGCTTCCATGCCGAGCTCGAGCGCTCGCGCGCGCATCTGCGCCACCAGTTCGCGCCGGCCCGCGAGCAGGCCCAGTCTCGGGCCGGTCGTGCCGTACTTGTCCAGTCCGGTCGCGCCGGCGACGACGCCGAGCTCCAGCGTCTTCGGCTGGCCCAGAACGGCGGGGCCGACCCGAGCGCCTCCGGCGTCGTCGGCGAAGATCACCGCACTTCGCTCGCGCGCGACTGCCAGAACCGCCTCCAGCTCCTCGTTCCCGAACGGCTCGTACGTCACCGGCAGGCGCGTCAGGACGACGAGTGGCGGCTCCTCGAAGCCCGCTAGAGCCTCGGCGAGCTCGTCGGCGCTCCGCGTCTCGACGAGGACGCCGCCGGCGGCACGCACGGCGCGCAGGACCGCGGGATGGCTGTACCCGGGGGAGACGCCGACGACCGTGTCCCCGGGCTGGACGAGCACCTGCATGGCGACGAAGATCGCCGCGGTGAGCCGGTTGGTGACGAGGACGTCGTCCCGGCCGGGCGTGCCGCCCAGGTGCTCGAGTGCAAGCTCCTCCAGCCGCTCGCCGTAGAGCGCCGGGGCCAGCTCGTCGTCGAGGAGCGCGGGATCCGCGTCGCCGGGAACGAATGAGCGCTTGAGGCCGGTGAAGTTGTAGAGCGTGCCCGCGCGGTGCCGCTCCTCGACGATGCGCCAAGCGCGCCGCAGCTTCGCGTGGTCGTCGGCCGTGTCGCGGAGGATGTCGCCGCGGGCGTAGGGGAGTGCGTCGGCGAGCGGGTTGCCGAACCGATCGGTCAGCGCGGTTCCGGGCACTGGCCTCATTCGACGTCGAGGGCGATCCGCAGCGCGACCCGCAGCTGTTCCAGGGACTCCGTATCGAGCTCTCCACGCTGGCTGCCAAGCGCTCTCTTCGGGATCGTGAAGAGGTTGTCGCAGTTCACGACGCAGTCGCGCGCGAGGCCGTGCGCGGGGCCCAACGGCACCTCGGTCGGGAGATCGCGAACGGTTCCCGTGACGGCAGCGACCGTCACGTTCGCAAGCAATGGAATCGCTCGGTCCCGGGTGACGATGACGACCGGTCGGCGTCCGCTGGGGAGCTCGACGTCATAGATCGAGCCGCGGTTCAGAGGGCTTCGCCGCCGTTAGCTGCGTCGAACGCGACCAGCCCGGCAAGGCCGGCTTGTGCGACCCATTCCTCTTGGGGATGCTCGCCGTAGCCGCGGGCGTAAGCGGCGTCGATCTCACGCCCCCGCTCTTCGTCTGCGAGTCGGGCAAGGGCTGCCCTCAGTGCGTCGCTGCGGTTTGCGTAGCGGCCTCCCGCGACGAGCGCGTCCAGCAGGGCCAGGTCCCGATCTGTCAGACGAACAGGGACTTGAGTTGTCATACGAACAGTATACCACCATCATGGATTTCGAGAGGCAGGTCGTGGACCTCGCGCAGGCGGCGACGCCCGCGACTTCCGCCGCCGCGGCGACGAGCTGGGCCACAACCTGCTCGAAGACGTTTGCGTGGAGCTACGCCGGTGCGTGGCAGACGGCCTCGATGTTGTTCCCGTCCGCGTCGTGCACGAACGCCGCGTAGTAGTTCTCGTGGTAGTGCTCGCGCACGCCCGGAGCGCCGTTGTCCTTGCCGCCCGCGGCGATCGCGGCCTCGTGGAACGCGTCCACTGCGGCCCGGTCCGGTGCGCTGAATGCGACGTGCGCCGCGCCGCGCTTCTCGTTGCTACCGATCCAGAAGTCCGCCATCTTGTCCCCGGCGCCGAAGCCTGCGGCGCCCGGGAACTCCATCTTCAACTCGTACCCGAGGGGCTTCAGCGCCGCTTCGTAGAACTGCTTCGCCGTCTCGAAGTCGCTGACGGTTGCTGTGACGTGGTCGAGCATGGTTCCTCCTAGTCTCGAGCTTGAAAGAGCTCGATCGGATTGCCTGACGGGTCGTCGAGCACGATCTGCGAGCCACCCGGGCCCTTGATGATGTCGTTCCGGAAGGTCACGCCGGCGGCGCGGAGCCGTTCGACTTCCGACGCGAGATCGGCGACGACGAAGTGCAGGCGGTTCCAGCCTCCCGGGGTCGGTTGCCGGCCGTCGGGCATGGGGCGAGCGGCGGAGCTCCGGGGCCCGCTGAGGAGAAGGCGCAGGTTCCCGCGGGCCACGTCCGCGAAGGCGGGCGCCTGATTCGACAGGAGCGTGAAACCGAACCGGTCGACGTAGAAAGCGATCGCAGCCTCGACGTTGTTGACCATGTACCGGACGTTGACCTGCTCCATGTCTCCACTTTACGACCTCAAGCCTAGGCCGCTTTGTGTCGAAAATATCTTTGGAATGCTGCCTGCAGACCCTCGATTCGAGGAGATCGACCGTATGACCGCGCCGGAATTCGAGTCCGCGGTCGTCGCGCTGCTCGAGCTCGGCGGGTACGACAACGTCGTCCGGAGCGGCGGATTCAAGGGTAAGGGCGTCGATTTGGTCGCCCACGCTGACGGAGTGCACACGGCGGTCCAGGCGACGCGATCAGCGCATCCGGTGGGGGTGGCGGCCGTTCGGGCTCTGATCGACGGACGCAAGCGGCTCGGTTGCGAGCAGGCGCTGGCGGTCTCGAACAACTTCTTCTGGCCGGAGGCCGAGCAGTGCGCCGCGGAGTGGGAGGTCGAGCTCTGGGACCGGTGGAAGCTGGCGCTGTTCGTGGACGGCCCCGAACCCCTGATCGACGACACGATCTGCGCCGAGTGCCACAAGCCCGTGCCGATCGGCGTCACCGCGTTCTGCCTCAGCACGCCTGCCCGGTTCCAGGGGCAGGTCTTCTGCATCGCGCACCAGAAGAAGCAGATTCGCGCCGCGTAGGCGGCGCAGACTCGTCGCGAAGGCGGCACAGACACGTGACGGCTTGCGTGCTTCCATGACTGCATGTCGATCAGCCGTCCCGACGCGCCGCCGACCACGCGGCAGGTCTACGCCCTCGCGGGCGCGCTCTGCGAGCGCATGGGCGAGGAGTTCCCGAAGACGCGCGGCGACGCTTCGGAGACGATCGAGCGGCTGAGGATCGAGAACGGCCATCCGTCGCCGCAGCTCGAGGACTCGCCTCGCGCGCTGCTAGGGCACCGTAAACGGGAACGAGTGAGGTGATCGACTGGAAAGCGGCTGAAGCGATCGTCGAGCGGCTCGACCCGGACACGATTCCTGCCTGCCAGATGTGCCTGTTCGAGCTCGCCTGGGCGATGCACAAAGGCCGCGCGGGCCGCGAGATCGCGGGGAAGCTCACGACGACGTGCGACTGGGTGTGGATGGAGATCGACGCCGAGGTCGAGGCGCGGCTCGCGCGGCTCGGGATGCGAGGCGTGCCTCACGCCGCCGAGGCGGCCCGGGATGTTCGGCTCAACGCCTGGCGAAGCCGGGTGGTGCGCGTCCTTGTCACGCGGCTCGCCCGGCGTATGGCCGACGAGCTGGACAGCGAGGATCCGCCGGAGCGGCCGGCGGCCGTGCTCCCGTTCGGGGCTTAAGCCGCCGCGGCAGTGGGGCGCAGGCTCTCGAGCCGGTCGCGGGTCGCGCGCCGGGCGTCCTCGAAAACGACGGGATCGCGGAAGAGCTGGAACTGCGCGTTCGACGACTGGACGAAGGCGTCGAGCTGGAACGCCAGCTGTCGCGCGCCGATCGCCGTGGTGAGCTCCCCGGCCTCCTGCGCCTGCTCGACCGCGTGCTCGAGATACGAGTGCCAGCTGCGGAGCATTTCCTCGATCCGGTCGCGCACCGGACCGGGGCGGTTGTTGAACTCGGCCGACGTGCACGCGAAGAAGCAGCCGCCGGGGAAGACCTGCCGCTCGGAGTAGTCGATCATCCGGTCGCAGAGTGCCCAGATGCGGGCGACTCCACGCGGAGCCGACCGCGCCGGCGCGATCACCTCGGCGACGAACATCGCAGCCGCGTGATCGACCGTGGCGAGCTGCAGCTCTTCCTTCGAGCCGAAGTGCGCGAAGAGGCCGCTCTTGCTCATGCCGGTCTCCTCGGCGAGCCGGCCGATCGACAGGGAGGCGAGCCCCTCCTGGGTCGCGAGGGCCGCAGCCCGGTCGAGGATGGCGTGCCTGGTGCGTTCTCCCTTGGTCTTCAGCACGGTCGTTCCATTGTAGTAGATCTCCTGGAGAGAATCGTTGTCATCTACTTGACAAGAATAGCACGTTCGTACTATTCTCTCAATATGCAGATCGACCACTTCGTCGTTCCGGTGCTGAATTACGAGTCCGCCAAGCGCTTTTACGTGCAGGCCCTCGAGCCGTTCGGCTTCGAGGTGCTGCTCGACTGGCACGATCGACGCCGCGCGTATCTGGGCGTTCCGCCCGGCCCGAGCACGATCTGGCTCGTCGAGTCGCGCAAGGCCGGCGGCCTCGACGTCTCGATCGCTGTCGACGACGCGCAGGCAGTGGAGGACTTCCATCGCGCGGCTCTCGCGGCCGGCGCGCGGAACGTCTTCGAGCCGGGCGTCCGGCCGGAGCACGACCTGAGCTACTACGCCGCCCGCGTGGTCGACCTCGACGCGAACGCGATCGAAGTCGTGCACCGCGGGGTCGCCGCCGCGGCCCGCGCGGCTGCCTAGCTCTTCGCGGGAAGCTCCACGTCGTCGAGGAAGTCGGCGCCTTCCTGGATCGGGGGCGCGCCGTAGGCGAAGAAGACGAGCTCCTCGTCCGACTCGTTCCGGAGCTGGAGCGCGGTCATCGGCGCGACGCGGACGACGCCGCCCGGGCCGAGGTCGACGCGTTCGGGCTCGTCGCCGAGCAACGCCGTCAGCATCCCGGAGACGACCACGAAGACCTCCTCCTGCACGTGGTCGCGGTGACGGCGTCCGGTCGAGTGGGGCGGATAGCGCCAGAGCTTCGCGCGGGACTGCTCGAGGCCGAGCGCGCTCGTGAGGTCGGCGGTGGTGCGCGCCTGCTCGCCTTCCTTCGGCGGGCGCTCCTCGTACTCGAGCTTGTCCGGGTCTGCCGAGCTGTAGCTCACGTCGGCATGGTCGCACGCCGGGAAGGAAACGCGTCGCGCGAACGAAAGAACATCCGGCCGGCGGCGTCCCCAAGTTCGACGGCTGCGGTTCGTCGCCGGCGCTTTTACTCGGCAGCCACGCGCAGGCCCGACGCAGGCCGGTCGGCGTCGCCGCGGACGAGCTCACCGAGCGCCCGGGCACAGTCCGGGTCGAACTGGCTCCCGCTGTGAGCGTCGAGCTCGAGCAGGGCCTGTTCCGTGCTGCGAGGAAGCCTGTACGGCCGCGGCTCGGTCATCGCCTCGTACACGTCGGCGGTCCCGACCACGCGGGCGGCGAGCGGAATCTCGGCCTGCGCCCGTCCGTCGGGGTAGCCCAGGCCGTCCCAGCGCTCGTGATGGAACCTGATGATCGAGAGCACTTCCGGCGACTGGACGTACGGCTCGAGCAGCTGTTCGCCGGCCACCGGATGCCGCCGAACGATGCTCCATTCCGCCTCCGTCAAGGGTGCGGGCTTCGCGAGGATCGCCCGAGGCACGCACAGCTTTCCTGCGTCGTGAAGCACGCTCCCGAGTGCGATCGCGGCGACCGAGCTCTCCGGAATCTCGAGCCGCTGGGCGAGGCGAACCGCCAGCCGCCGGACATTTGCAGCATGATTTCCAGCAGTCCTGCCCAAAATGCGCACCAATCGCGCCCGTAGCCGATCGGGCTCTCGAAATGCGAGCTCGGCAACCTCACCGGCGGAGAGTGCGACTTGCAGCCGCTCGATTCGTTCCCTAGCAATGACCCCTGATCCCAAGCCTGAGCCTCCGAGTCGCGACGATGTGCGGATCACCCTTTCGGGGGAGCACCCGCGTCTCCTCTCGCCGAGCCGACGGCGCACGCGCCTGCGCCTCGGCATCGCGTTCGCGGCGATCAGCCTCCTGCCCTTGGGAACCGCCGCGTTCCTCCTGTCGCTCTCCGGGGATCGCACGGAGCGGCAGCAAGCCGACGTGCGCGCCGAGTCGGCGGTGCGGCTTGCGGCGATCGACCTCGTCCAGAAGCTGAGGACGGCCGACCAGGCGGCGGTCGCGCTGGCGCGGGATCCGGTGCTCCAGCGTGCGCTCCGGCGCCGCGATCGAGTGGCTCTCGCCAGGTTCGCGGCTCAGCACCCGGCTGTCACCTTCTCCACCGGGCGGAAGGTCATCGGGCAGGCACGAGGCATTCCGCGCTCCGCCAGCGTGGTCGCCGGAGGCCGGAAGCTCGGACGCATCTCCGTGGTCGTTCCGTTCGACGAGCGGCTGCTCAGGGTGCTCGAAGTCGCTGCGCACCCATCCGGCGACCGGCTCGTGCTCATGCGCAACGGGCGCGCGGTCGCGGGTGCGCCGGCGGGCGCGAGCGCGCTGGACGTGCCCGCGAGGACGCACAGCTGGATCGAGCTCGGCGGCAAGCGCTACCGCGCCTTCGGCGTGCGGGTGCTGCCGAGCGGGGAGGAGATCGTCGCGCTCACACCCGCGGCGCGGATCGACCAGCGGATTCACCGCCGGCACACGATCCTGGTGCTCGCGCTGCTCAGCTCGCTCCTCGCTCTCGGCCTGGTCGGGTACGCGCTCGCGCCCAACGTCCTCGAGATGTTCCGCGATCGAGCGCGCGGCTCGCAGCCGCCGCCGACCCCCGAAGAGGTACGCGAGGTCTCGGCTCTAATCGGTCATGCGCTCGAGTCGACGCACGATCCCAAAGCGCTCCTGCCGGTGATCCTGGAGGCGACCGTGCAAGCGACCCGAGCCCGCGGAGGGCGGCTCCTGCTCGACGGCGAGGAGATCCTGCGCCGGGGATCCCTGGGGGGTGGTGCGAATCCGCTTGCCATCGACCTCGGCGCCCATGGCGACGGCGCGCTCATTCTCGAGCTGAACCCGACGCGCAGCGGATTCACGGCCGAGACGCGGGAGCTCGCACACTCGCTGGCCGTCCAGGCGGCGACCGCGCTCGAGAATGCTCGGCTGCACACGATCGTCCAGCGTCAGGCTGTAACCGACGAGCTGACCGAGCTCCCGAACCGGCGCCGCTTCATGGAGACGCTCGAGGCAGAGGTGCGCCGCGCCGAGCGGTTTGGAGCGCCGCTCGGGCTCGTCCTCTTCGACCTCGACGACTTCAAGCTCGTCAACGACCGCCACGGCCATCAGGTGGGCGACCTCGTGCTGCAGAAGACGGGCGAGGTGCTGCTCGAGCGTGTCCGGGAGGTCGACCTCGCGGCGCGGCTCGGCGGCGAGGAGTTCGGCGTTCTCCTCCCGGGGACGGATCTGGCCGGGGCGGCGTCGCTCGCCGAGAGCCTGCGTCAGGCGCTCAGCGAGGCGGCGGTCCCCGGTGCGGGCGGGGAGCCCGTCCGGATTACGGCCAGCTTCGGAGTCACGGTGCATTCCCGCGAGCGGCGCGGGTCCGACTTGCTGGCTGTCGCCGACGGCGCGCTCTACCGCGCGAAGGACGCCGGAAAGAACGAGGTCGTCGCTTTGACGCACGACGAGCTCTAGGCGCTAATCCTTCTTGCCCGACTTCTTGTCGGAGCCTTTCTTCTCGTCCTTCTTGTCCGAGTTCTGCTTGTCCGAGCTCTGCTTGTCCGAGCCCTGCTCGTTCGAGTTCTGCTGGTTCGAGTTGTTCTGCTCCGAGGTTTGTTGGTCTGACTTCTTCTCGTTCGACTGCTTCGCGGCCGACGTCCCTGGGTGGTCGTGCTTGGAGTCGCCCTTGCCCTTGCCGGGCTTGGGCTTCGACGGCTTGTTGGAGGTCGGCGCCGCAGGAGTGGCCGGCGCGGCAGGGGTGGACGGCGCGGCAGGGGTGGACGGCGCGGCCGCGGGCGCGGGCGGCGACGAAGGCGCTCCCGTTGGCGACGTGCCCGGCGACGACGGCGCCGCGGGGGTGGCCGGCTGGGTCGGTGGGGTCGTGGGAGCAGGAACCGGAGCGGGCGGTCGAGACCGGGGTGGGGGCGGAGTTGAAGGCCGTGTAGCCGCGCGTGCACGTGCCGCCGGGGCGCTCGTCGCGGAGCGTCCAGTCGCGCTGCCCGAGGCGACGAGTGTGAAGCGAGCGCCGCCAGCGCGAGCTGTCGTCGGACGGCGTCGCGCGCTGCGCCCGGCCTCGGCGGCCCCGCCGGTTGGCGCGGTGGCGACCACGACCTGCTCCCCCTGAGCCGGCAGCTGCGGCAGCGCGGCCCAGAACGGCTCCGAGGGAGGAAGGGCGTCGATCCAGAACCGCACCGCCGCCCCGACGGAGAGGGCGACGAAGCTGAGGAAAACGAGGATGCGGAGTAGGCGCATGGGCGGCAACGCGATTCTTGCTAGGGAAACGGACGACGTGGAACTCAGCTCCGCCCGGATGCTGGGAACCGCCTCGACCGGTCCTGAGAGTACCTGACATTCCGCCGGTGGCGAGGACGCGGGGAGGCCCGACCGGAGGTGGTTCTACACTGGGCCGTCCGTGCCTGAAGCCTCGTTCGTCCACCTCCACGTCCACTCCGAGTACTCGATCCTCGACGGGGCGTGCCGCATTCCGGCGCTCGCCGCGCGGGCCGCCGAGTTCGAGATGCCGGCGGTGGCGCTCACCGACCACGGCTCGCTCGCGGGCGCGGTGGAGCTGTACAAGGCAGCCGGGAAGGAGGGCGTCAAGCCGATCCTCGGCTGCGAGGTCTACGTCGCAGAAGACCGGCGCGCGCAGCAGAAGGGCTACGCGCACCTGACTCTTCTGGCCGAGTCCAACGAGGGCTACGGGAACCTGATCAAGCTCGCATCGGCCGGCTACCTCGAGGGCTACTACTACAAGCCGCGCGTCGACTGGGAGCTGCTCGAGCAGCACTCCGCCGGGCTGATCGCGCTCTCCGGCTGTCTGTCCGGGCGGGTCTGCAAGGCGCTCGAAGAGAGCCGCCCCGCCGACGCCGCCGCCGACCTCGACCGGCTGGCGCAGGTGTTCGGGCGCGAGTCCACGTACGTCGAGATGCAGAACGCCGGGCTCGACATCCAGACGCGCATCAACCCGCTGCTCACCGGCCTCGCAGCCGAGGCGGGCCTGCCGCTCGTCGCGACCGGCGACGTCCACTACCTCCGCCACGAGGACGCGCGCGCGCACGAGGCGCTGCTCTGCATCCAGTCGGGCGACTCGCTCAAGAACCCGAACCACTGGAAGTTCGACACCGATCAGTTCTTCTTCAAGTCGCCGGCCGAGATGGCGCTCGACTTCCCGGGCCACGAGGAGGCGCTCCGGCGCACGCTCGAGATCGCCGAGCGCTGCAACGTCACGATGGAGCTCGGCCGGATCCTGCTCCCGAAGTTCCCGACGCCCGAGGACCGCGACGCCTTCGACTACCTCGTCGAGCTCTGCGAGAAAGGCCTGCAAAAGCGGTACGGAACGGTCACGTCCGAGCTGACGGAGCGGCTCCGCTTCGAGCTCAAGACGATCAAGGAGATGGGCTTCGCCGACTACTTCCTGATCGTCTGGGACTTCATCCACTTCGCGAAGCAGAACGGGATCTCCGTCGGGCCGGGCCGCGGCTCGTCCGCCGGCAGCCTCGCCGCCTACTGCCTCGAGATCACCGACGTCGACCCGATGCGCTACGGCCTCCTCTTCGAGCGCTTCCTCAATCCGGCCCGGAAGGACTTGCCGGACATGGACATCGACTTTTCGGTGGCGGGCCGCGACCAGGTCATCAACTACGTGACCGAGAAGTACGGGCGCGACCGCGTCGCCCAGATCATCACCTTCGGGACGATGGCCGCCCGCGCCGCCGTGCGGGACGCGGGACGCGTGCTCGAGATCCCGTACGGCACCGTTGACCGCATCGCCAAGCTCATCCCGGAAGGGCCGGGGCAGACGCTCGACGCGTGCCTGAAGCCGGGACAGGATCTGAAGGCCGCCGTCGACGCCGATCCGATCGCGAGGGAGGTCGTCGAGCTCGCGCGCCCGCTCGAGGGGCTCGTCCGGCAGGACTCGATCCATGCCGCGGGCGTCGTGATCGGAGCGCAGCCGCTCACCGAGGTCGTGCCGCTCCAGCAGAAGGGGCCCGACCAGGAGATCGTCACGCAGTTCTCCGGCGGCGACGTCGACGCCATGGGCCTCCTGAAGATCGACTTCCTGGGCCTGCGCAACCTCGACGTGATCGACAAGGCCGTCGAGCTGATCGGCGACCTGGACATGGCGAAGATCCCGCTCGACGACAAGAAGACCTACGAGATGCTCGCGCGCGCGGAGTCGGCCGGGGTCTTCCAGTTCGAGTCGTCGGGGATGCGCGACGCGCTCAAGCAGGTCAAGCCAACCCGGTTCGAGGACATGATCGCGCTCGTCGCGCTCTACCGCCCGGGGCCGATGCAGTACATCCCCGTCTACGCGCGGCGCAAGAACGGCCAGGAGCCGGTGACGTACATCGATCCGCGCCTGAAGCCGATCACCAGCGAGTCCTACGGAATCTGCATCTACCAGGAGCAGTACATGCAGATCGCCAAGGAGCTGGCCGGGTTCTCGCCTGCGGAGGCGGAGACGTTGCGAAAGGCGATCGGCAAGAAGATCCACGCGCTGATGGCGTCGCTGAAGGAGAAGTTCCTCGAAGGGTGCGCCGCAAGCGGAGTGGCGGCCGGGGTCGCGCAGCAGCTCTGGAAGGACATGGAGTCGTCGCAGGACTACTCGTTCAACAAGGCGCACTCAGCCTGCTACGCGCTGATCGCCTACCAGACGGCCTGGCTGCGGGCGAACCATCCCTGCGAGTACATGGCCGCGCTGATCTCGTCCGTGATGAACACGAAGGATCGCGTCCCCTATTACGTCAACGCGTGCGACGAGATGGGCATCGAGGTGCTGCCGCCCGACGTGAACGTGTCGCAGCAGGACTTCGCGGTCGTCGAGGGCAAGATCCGCTTCGGGCTGAACGCGGTGAAGAACGTGGGCGACCCGGCCGCGCGCGCGATCGTGCGGGCGCGCGACGAGGGCGGGCCGTTCGAGTCGATCTGGGACTTCACCGAGCGCGTCGACCCGCAGTGCGCGAACAAGCGTGCGCTCGAGTCGCTCGTCAAGTGCGGCGCGTTGGACTGCACGGGCGCCTCGCGGGCGGGGATGCTCGCGGTGCTCGAGCAGGCGCTCGGGTGGGGGCAGAAGCAGCAGGCCGACCGGCTCGCCGGCCAGGGCTCGATCTTCGACCTCGGCGACGATCCGGCCGCGGCTGCGCCGAAGCACCATCCCGTGATTCCGGGAGGCGAGTTCGAGAAGAACGAGCTGCTCCGGCTCGAGAGGGAGACGCTCGGGCTCTATGTGTCCGAGCATCCGCTCTTCGCGATCCGCGACCAGCTACGGCGCAAGACCGACTGCACCCTCGCGGAGCTCGAGCGCCGTCGCGACGGCGAGATCGTGACCGTGGGCGGGATCGTCGGCGCGGTCAAGCAGCTGACGACGAAGAAGGGCGAGCCGATGGTCTTCCTGCGACTCGACGACGTGACCGGCGGGGCCGAGACGGTCGTCTTCAACTCGGTGTACGCGGCCGCTCGCGAGCTTTGCGTCGCCGACCGGATCCTCATCGTGAAGGGGCGGATCGACCACAAGCAGGAGGGCGAGACGAAGCTGATCGCAATGGAGGTGTCGGGCTTCGAGGCGGTGCAGGAGCGGCGCGAGGTGCGCATCAAGATCGACGCCGCCGCGGCGCCGTCGGGCGTGGTGCGCGACCTGCGCGACCTCGTGACGCGCTTCCCGGGCGAGGCACCGGTGATCGTCGCGATCCAGATGTCCGACGGGGCGAAGAAGGTGCTCCAGTTCGGGCCGGCCTACCGCGTCCAGCCAGACACGGACTTCATCACCGAGGTGCGGCAGCTCCTCGGTGCGTCCGCCGTGCTCTAGCCGTCGGGCGCGAGCTCGATGGCGACGTCGTAGCGGCTGACGGCTTCGACGGTGCCGTCGACCGCCTCAGTGGCGCGACGGCGGGACGAGGTCGCCTTCATCTCGCTCGCATCGAGGGCGTGGTGCGACTCCCAGACGGTCACGGTGAGGATGTCACCGTCGTGGGGATCGACGAAGACGTAGCCGTCGCGAAACCCGTCGAGCTTCGCGATCTCCGCTCCGGCTTCCTTGAAGCTCGCGACGGCGTCCTGGCAGCGTTCCGGATCGATCCGATATCGCGCGACCCGTGCTTGCATCGCAGTGCTTATGCTCGATTTGGAGGTGCGCTAACCGCGGGTCCCGGCGAGACGTGTCCACCTCTCGCGTTTGCAGCGCTTTTGCACCCTCCGGACACGTCACGTGCCTGGCACTGCTGTCCGATGCGCCAGCGCGGGAACGGACGTGTCGGTTAGTAGCCGACGCTGCCGCCGCCGTCCGTCGTCGTGCCCGTCGACGTCTCTCCGGTCGTCGCGGTATTCGTCGTGCCGCCTCCGCCGGGACTCGACTTGCCCGAGCCGCCACAGGCTGCCGCGCCGAACCCGAGGACGAGAAACGCCACGAGCACCGCTCCTGATCTCCGCCTCACGCGCCCCACGCCGGTACTACCGCCGCCGCCGCGAACCGGTTTGCACTGGAACGGCCGCGCCTCGTGCGGTGTAGTAGAGCCGGTGGAGGGCCGTCCACTGCCAGAGACAGAGCTCGTCGAGCGCGCCCGGCGCGGCGACGCGCGCGCCTACGAGGAGATCGTCCGCATGCACCAGGGAATCGCCTTCCGCACCGCCTACCTCGTCGCCGGCAACGCCGCCGACGCGGAGGAAGCCGCGCAGGACGCGTTCGTCAAGGCGTGGCGCGCGCTCGGCCGGTTCCGCCGGGGCGCGCCCTTCAGGCCCTGGCTGCTTCAGATCGTCGCCAATGAGGCCCGCAACCGCCGCCGCTCCGCAGGCCGGCGCGCCGGCCTCGCCCTGCGTGTGGCCGGCGAGGATGTCTCGGGGGACGCGGCCCCGTCCCCCGAGGCGGCACTGCTCGCCGGCGAAGACCGCACCCGTCTCCTCGATGCCGTGAACCGGCTCCCGGAGGACGCGCGGCTCGTCGTGTCGTGCCGCTACTTCCTCGGCCTCTCCGAAGAGGAGACCGCGACAGCCCTCGGCGTCCGCCTCGGCACAGTCAAGTCCCGAACTGCGCGCGCTCTCGACCGGCTGAGGGAGGCCCTGTGACCCCGCTCGAGCACGCGCTCGCCGCACTCGGCCGCGAGCTCGAGCTTCCGGCTGAGCCGGACCTCGTCCGCTCGGTCAGCGCACGCCTGGAGCCACACCGCAGCCGCCGGCCGTTCGTGCTCGCGCTGGCCGCCGCCGTGCTGGTTGCCCTTGTCGCGGCGCTCGCGGTGCCGCAGGCGCGCAGCACGATCCTTCGCTTCTTCCACCTCGGCGGCGTCACGATCGAGCGCGTCGAGACGCTTCCGGCCGCGCAGGAACGGCCCCTCACGGACGCGCTCGGGCCGAGCATTTCGGTCGACGAAGCAGCGACCTCCGCGAACTTCCGCCCGCTCCTACCGCCCGGGGTCGATCGCGTCCACGTGAACGAGGGCGCGATCCTCGTGCTGCTGCGCGAGAGTGGGAAGCCCGTCCTCCTGACCGAGTTCGGCGGCAGCTTCTATGTGAAGAAGGTCCTCGGCGGCGCAACGCAGGTCGAGCAAGTGCGCGTTGGCCGCGACTACGGACTGTGGGTCGCGGGAGCCCGCCACGTCTTCCGCATGCCGTCCCGGGCGCCTCGCATGGCCGGCAATGTCCTGCTCTGGACGCGCGGTGACCTGACGCTTCGCCTCGAGGGACAGCTCACGAAAGCCGAGGCCGTGCGGCTGGCGCTGCGGCTGACTCAGTAGGCGAGCGCCCGCGCGCGAAGCCGCGGCCGCAGGTCGCCCTCCAGTTCGCGGGGGAACGACACGTGCTTCGCGTCGCCGTCCGACACGTACCGCTGCTCGGGGTTCCCGGCCAGGTAGTCGAGCCAGAACGTGCTGCCGAAGTCGGTGACGTGCGCGTGCGGGGAGGTGCGGATGCGCGGAATCGCCCAGGGGTCGAACTTCCGGCTGAACGGGGAGGGAGCGGGATTGGCGCCGACGAGGAAGACGCCGCGGAAGCTGTACGACTCGCCGCGCCATCGCCCGCGTCGTGCGAGCACGGCGGGCTTGGGCATGACGCCGAGCGGCAGCGCCATCGTCACGATCTGGGCGCCCGGAATCGCGCTCCTGATCACGCGCCCTCCGAGCACGAGTTGGCGCTGGATCTGAGTCGGGTTGAGCAGCTGGAACGGGATGTGATCCTTTGTGTGGTTGCCGATCTCGAACCCGTGCGCGACGAGCCAGCGCAGCATCGCGGGGCCTTCCCGCACGCCGGCGAACGGCTCTCGGTTCACGTAGAAGGTGCCTGCCGGCTTGAAGTCGGGATGCTTCGCGGCGAAGGCGAGCATGATCCCGATCGCCGTGTCCGGCTTGATCGTGCCGTCGTGCAGGTACGCGAACTGTTCCTTCGTCGAGTCGTCGAAGGTCAGGACGACCGGCGTCTTGCCCGCGGGAACGTCGAGCCGGCCCAGGACGAGATCCTCGGCGCGGACCGGCACGTAGCCCTCTCGGTACAGCCGCGCCAGCTCGGCGCGAAACTGCGCGGCCGTCAGGTCGTAGTCGCCACCGTCGGGACGGATCTGGTGGTGCATCAGCACGGGCACGACGCCGAGCTCGTTCGCGCCCACCTTTCGCGCTGCGGCGCGCCGGCTCGCAAGGGTGGGTGGCTTGAGCGTCGGGACGACCGACGTAGTCGTCGGACGCGACTCGCCCCCGCCGCGCAGGATGAACGCTGTAACGCCTGCACCGACGAGCAAAACCACCAGGACAAGCGTCAGCCGGCGCCTCCGAATTTGCCGGCGCCGGGCCAGTCGTCGCTCTTCTGCGTTCGCGCTCACACCGTAAATAGTCCGTTAAATCTTCGGATCACCCGGTATAGGGACATCCTGCAGCGTCGTTTGACCGAACAGACATGTAGACATGGCGACGAAGGGTTCATCCGAATGACTGCGGCAGAGACAATCATCACTGAGCAAACCGAGCGGGAGCGCATCGAGCTCTGGCGTGCTCAGGAGTTCGAGCGTGCCGGCTTTCCACCCGGCGACGCGGTCGAGCTCGGCGCCCGCTTCGACATCGATCTGCACGACGCTGTCGGCATGATTCGCGCCGGCTGCCCGCACGACGTGGCGTTGCAAATCCTCCTCTAAGCGGGGCATTTCGGTTCCGGGGGAACCTCCCGGTTCCCCCGGAACCCCCTCCACTGGTCCGCTTCGCGGACACGCCGCTGCGCGGCGCGCGGCAGAATGCTTCGCGCGTGTCCACCCTGCTCGCCTCCATCCCGTCGCCGCACTCGAGCGGAATCACCCTCGGGCCGCTGACGATCCACATGTACGGGCTGATGCTCCTCGCGGGCATCCTGGCCGCCATCGGGCTGAGCGGCCTCCGCTGGACGAACCCGTCCAAGTGGAGCGCCTGGCACCGCGCCCACGGCGGGGACCCCGAGCCGCGGGACTGGGATCTGATCTTCCGGCTCGCGGTCTGGGGGGTTGCGGCGGGAATCGTGGGCGCCCGGCTCTACCACGACGTGACGAGCTGGAGCGAGGTGCCCGACCCGAAGTGGCGCGGGATCTTCGCGGTGTGGCAGGGCGGGCTCGGCGTCTGGGGCGGGATCGCGCTCGGCACCCTCGTCGGAGCCTTCATCGCGCGACGCTCGGGTCACTCCGTGCGCGAGCTGATGGACACGATCGCCCCGGGCCTGCTCGTCGCCCAGGGCATCGGCCGCCTCGGCAACTGGTGGAACCAGGAGCTCTATGGCAAGCCGACCAACCTTCCCTGGAAGCTCGAGATCGACGTCAACCACCAGACGGGGATCGATTCCGCCTACCAGGGCGCAGCCGGCTATCACCCGACGTTTCTCTACGAGTTGATCTGGGACCTGGCTTGGGCCGGTGTGCTGCTCGTGATCGGCCGCCGTTTCCGGATTCGCCCGCCGGGCTTGTTCGCCCTCTACGTGGCCGTCTACTGCTTCGGGCGGTTCTTCGAGGAGCTGCTGCGCGTCGATCCGGCGCACCACATCGCCGGGCTGCGGCTGAACGCATGGATCTCGATCATCTGCTTCGTCGGCTCCGTGGCCTTCTTCCTCTGGTGGCAGTTCTTCCGCCGCGGCAGAGGCGAGGTAGGCACCGCGCCCCAGCGGAAGGGCCCCGCGATGGCGATCCCACGCGGGCGTCATTGACGAGGCTCTCCGAGCCTGTCCGGGCGCAGAACTAGGGTCTCCCCATGCTTGCCGTTCGTGAGCTCGAGCTCGACCTCGACGCGTTCGAGGGGCCGTTCGACCTGCTCCTGACCCTCGTGCTGAAGGAGGAGCTCGATCTGGCCGAGGTGGACGTGGCCGGGATCGTGCTCGCGTTCCTCGAGCGCCTCGCCGAGCGTGAGGAGCTCGACCTCGACGCCTGCGGGGAGTTCCTCGTGCTCGTCTCGGCGCTGCTCGAGCTGAAGGCTCGCGGGCTCTTCCCCGACGAGGAAGCCGAGCTTGCCGACCTCGAGCCCGAGGAGGCGGCTGAGGAGCTGGCCCGCAGGCTCGCGGCGTACCGCCGGATGAAGGACGCGGCCGGCTGGCTCGCCGAGCGGCTCGAGGCGGAGCGCGACCGGTTCTTCCGCCTCGGCCCTGCGCCTCTCGCGCCGCGGCCGGAGTTGAAGCTCGCGCCGCAGGATCCGGCCGGGCTCGAGGCTGCGTTGCGCGTTCTCGCCGCCGACCCGCCGCAGGTCTCGCTCGCGCACATGGCGCTCCGCTTCCCACCCGTCTCCCAGTTTCTCGAGCGCTTCCGCGCCGTGCTGAGCCGCCGGCGCCGGTTCGACTTCGACGCGGAGGTTGCCGGTCTGCCGCGCGTCGACCAGGCGGTCGCGTTCCTCGCGCTGCTCGAGCTGCGGCGCTCCGGCGAGATCACGATCGACCAGGCCGCCCCCTTCGCGCCGATTCGCGTCGCGAGGGAGGAAACCGACTCCGACTCCGAAAGGACCAGCGCGTGGACGCTCCGCTCCGCCTGATCTCGTCCAATCCACTCGACCAGCTCGCCCGGACCGTGGAGGCCTTGCTCGTCGTCGCGTCGGCGCCGCTCTCCGTCGAAGAGCTCGCGATTGCGGCCGACGACGGCGAGGAGCGCGTCGAGACCGCGCTTGGCCTGCTCGGAGAGCGGTACCGCGAAGGCCGGAGCGGCATCGTTTTGGAGCGCGTGGCTGGGGGGTTCGCGTTCCGGGCCTCGCGGGACGCCGCCGAGGCGTGCTCCCGCCTCTTCGAGCGCCCCGTGCAGCGAGGGCTCTCGCCCGCGGCGCTCGAGACGCTTGCGATCGTCGCGTACCTCGGCCCGTGCTCGCGGCCGGAGATCGCCCGCATCCGCGGGGTCGCTGCCGACTCGGCTGTCGCCGGGCTCCTCGAGCGGGGCCTGATCGCCGAGGCCGGCCGCGAGGACGCGGGCGGCGCAGTCCGGTACAAGACGACCGCGCTGTTCGAGCGCGTGTTCGGGCTCGACTCGCTCTCTGAGCTGCCGCGGCTCGACGACCTCGGCGAGGGCACCGACGAGATCCTCTCGCGGCTGCACTCCGTGGCCGAGCAACGCAGCGCCTAGTCTGCGGGAGTGGATCTCGACGAAGCCGTCCGCACGCGGCGGACGCACAAGTCGTTCGGGCCAGAACCCGTGCCGCGCGAGACGCTCGACGAGCTGTTCGAGCTCGCCCGCTGGGCGCCGAACCACCACCTGACGCAGCCCTGGCGCTTCCGCGTGCTCGGGCCGGAGACGCTCGCGCGCCTGAAGGAGGCCGGCGGCCCGACCGAGGCGATGAAGCTGGATCGCGCTCCGACCCTCGTCCTGGCGTCGGCGAAGCTGTCCGGCGACCTCGTCCAGGACGAGGAGGATCTACACGCGACCGCCTGTGCCGTGTACGCGGTGCTGCTCGGCGCGCACGCGCGCGGGCTCGCGTCGTACTGGCGCACGCCGGCGGTGCTGCGCACGAAGCGCGGACGCGACGCGGTCGGCCTTCCCGACGGAGAGCGCTTCGTCGGCTTGATCCATCTCGGCTCGCCGCGCTCGGAGCCGCCCACCAAGGAACGGCCGTCTCCGAGTCTTGAGTACCTCGACTAGAGGCGCCGGACGATCTGCTCGGCCTCTTCGCGCGTGAACGCGCGGAGCGTCTCCGTCTGCTCGGCGCCGTAGCGCTGCAGCTTCATCAGGATCTCCACCGCAGTCTCGTCGTCCGGCGCCTCGAAGATCTCGACCACGTCGTACCGGCCGAGCGTCACGTACACGCCGACCAAGGACCCGCCGGCCTCCGTGATCGTGCGCTCGCCCTCTTCTACACGCTCGCGCCACGCCGGCAGGCCGGCGAGACCCTGCGAGGTCCAGCGCATCAAGGAGATGTAGTGAGGCACTCGCCGCCAATAATGACGGCGTGAGGTTGAACGCGTATCTCGCCCGCGCCGGGGTCGCCTCGCGGCGCGGTGCCGACGAGCTGATCAAGGCCGGGCGCGTGACCGTCGACGGGGAGCCCGGGCAGCTGAACACGTTCGTCGAAGGCAAGGCTCGCGTCGAGGTCGACGGCCGTCCGGTCGCGCCGCAGCAGCTCGCCTATGTCCTCCTCCACAAGCCCGCGGGCGTCGTCACGACCGCACGCGATCCGCAGGGCAGGCCGACGGTCGTCGAGCTCGTCGAGCACGCGTCGCGGGTCGTTCCCGTCGGACGCCTCGACGCCGACACGACCGGGGCGCTGCTGCTGACGAACGACGGCGAGCTGGCGCACCGGCTCGCCCATCCGCGCTACGGCGTGGAGAAGACCTACGAAGCCGAGGTGGAAGGCGAGCCCTCCGACGAGGCGATCCGCACGCTCGCCGATGGACTCGAGCTCGACGACGGCCCGACCGCGCCGGCGAAGGCCCGCCGCCTCGGGCCGAACCGAGTCGAGCTCGTCCTCCACGAGGGGCGAAAGCACCAGGTGAAGCGCATGCTCGCCGCCGTCGGCCATCCCGTCGTGCAGCTTCACCGCAGCCGTTACGCGGGTCTTGCCGTAGAAGGCCTCGGGCCCGGTGAGTCTCGCGAGCTCACCGGGCCCGAGGTCGATTCCTTACGAAGCCGCTAGGGCGGCAGCCTGGTCGAGCAGCCTCTGCGCCTGTTCGATCCAGTCCTTCGCCCGCTTCTCCTTGATCTGCTGGCCGTCGAACGCGGCACCGTCGAAGGCCGACTTGATCTGCCCTGCCAGATCGTCTCGCTGGTTCGTCAGATCGTCGATCGACGTCTCGTAGAACTCGTAGACGCTCTCGTCGGTGGCCTCGATTCCCTTCGTGGACGCGGTGAGCGTGTCCATCGCGAACTGTCCGAAGGGCGCGTTGATCTGCTCGTAGACATCCCTGAGCTGGGTCGTCGTCTTGCTGTGCTCGAAGAGCGTGTTGGGCAGCCAGCTCTTCTGCACGGCCTCGGTCACGACCGGGCCGTCGTGCCCATAGTCGTCCTTCAAGCCGAGGAGCATCAGCATCGTCGGCCGCCAGTTCGCGTGGTCGGTCCAGGTCGACGCGTCGACGCCGCCCTGCTTCACCCCCGGGCCTACGATGCCCGACCACGTGTTGCCGATCACGTCCTGGTAGTCGCCGTGGCTCCATGCGAAGTGGTAGTCGATGCACGGATTGCTGCTGCAGGTCGTGTTGTTCTCTCGGATGAACCAGTTCGGATCGCCGAAAGCCGTGAAGCTCGGCGTCCGCGCCGGATCGCTGTTCACCATGTGCAGCGCTCGTTCCCCGACGACGTCGGCGATCTTCTCGAACACCGGCGTCGGGCTGGAGCTGACATACGGGTCGATCTGGTTCAGCGCGAAGACGTCACGCTCCATCTTGCGAAGGGTCGCGTTGTGGCGCTCGGGCTGGCCGTTCACGTAGAACGCCGGCGCCGAGTCCCTGTGCAGCTGGAACGTGGGAGTCCCGGCCGGCAGCTTCGGCGTGATGTTGAGGTTCACCTCGCCGACCTGGTTGGACGGACAGGCCGGCGTCGTCGTCCACGAGCAGTTCGCGTGCGTGTAGGCGAGCGAGCCGTCCGTCTGCGGCGTGCCGATGCCTCCGGCGAACTTGTCGCCCTCGTCGACCGTGACGACGAAGAGCGTGTTGCTCCGGTTGATCCCGTGCGCAGCCAGGCGTGCGAAGTAGGCCGCGAACGCGTCGTCGTAGGCCGCCAGCTGGGCCTTGTAGTCCGCCTCTCCCGGGCCCGACGCGCGTGGGAAGCCGGGGTTGAACGGAGCCGGGAACGACGAGGTGTGGTTGTCGTGGGCGTCGGAGACGTAGCCCCACGTGATCGGGATGCCCGACTCCTGCATCTGGGCCAGGTATCCGAGCGTGTTCTTCGCGAGCGCCCAGTCGAAGCCGGGGAAACCGGGCTGGTTGAACGGGTCGGTCACGGGCGTGCCGTCCGTGGCGTTCACGGCGGGTTGGCCCATTACCGACGAGCACGACGCGCCAGGTGTGGCGCAGACCGCGGGGTTCACGTACTTGGCGCCGTAGAGAGCGTTGTAGCCGAGGTACGTGCCCGGCTCGTCCGGAAGCCTGTCCGGCCTCGAGTTCGTCACGTTGGTGGAGTTGGCCGCGCAGATGCTGCCGCTCCCCTGGGCGCAGTGGATCGCGATGCCCACGAAGTCGGTGAACGCCCTCGCGCGGGCCGGCGTTCCGGACGGAGCGGCGTTCGAGGCCACGGCCTCGCTCCACTCCGGCGAGCCGGTGCCGAAGGCCTGGGACATGTCGCCGAACGGCCCGGTGGCGATGTTCTCGAGCTCGATGTTCGCCAGCGAGACCGCGCCGAAGTCGCAGCCGGCCCGCGTGAACGGAACCCACGGCGCCGGCGTGTTCTTCTGCCCGTCCGTGATCATGTTCGGCAAGAAGTCGTTAGTGCCGGTCGAGTCGTCCACCTTGTCGGTCCAGTACTTGAACGCGGTGCTGAACAGCGGAACCTTGGTCGGCGAGTAGTAGAAGTAGCTGTTCGAGACGCCGAGCCCGTGGCGATCGGGATAGAGCCCGGTCTGAGCCGAGACGATCCCGGCCGCCGTGTGCGAGATCAGGACGGTGTGGTCGTTGGTAAAGAGCGTCCCGTTCGAAGTCAGGAAGTTGAGCAGATGCGGCATCTGCTGCAGGTCCGACGCGACGCTCGGGTTGTCGCGCATGTAGTGGGTGTTGTCGAAGTCGATGAAGACCGCGTGCTTGATCGGCCCCTTGAGGTCACAGGTCGTCGCGGACGCTGTTGTCCGGGCAGTCGGTATGGCCGCCGTGCTGGTGGCGGCGCCGGCAAAGGTCGCGAGCAGGCATCCGAGCACGACCGCGCCCAAGACGCCGAGTCGTTTCTTGCTCAGCATCGGTTCTCTCCCCTCGTGAGATCGGAAACGGAACGAACCTAACGCCATTACCGACGTGAGGCAACAGAGGACCGGAGACGGTCCTGTTGCAGTCCGGTGAGCCGAGGTTCAGGGCCTGACGAAGCCCATCCGTTCGTACATCGTCTCGAGTGTGGGTGCCGAGGTGGCGGCGGCCTTCTCGGCGCCGACGGCGAGCAGGCGCTTGAGCTCGTCCTCGTCGGCCCGCAGCTCCTGGTAGCGCCGCCTGATCGGATCGAGCAACTCGACGACAGCCTCGGCGACGTCGGTCTTGAACGGGCCGTAGCCCTGGCCGTCGTACCGCACTGCGATCTCGTCGAAGCTCTCGCCGGTGGCGACCGACATAATCTCGATCAGGTTCGAGATCCCTGCCTTTTCCTCCGGGTCGTGGCGCACCTCGCGGCCGGAGTCGGTCACCGCCGAGCGCACCTTCTTGCGGACGACGTCGGGCTCGTCCTCGATCAGCACGGTGCCCTGCGGCGTGCCGCCCGTGGTGGACATCTTCCGGTCGGGCTCCTGCAGGTCCATGATCCGCGCGCCGATCTCCGGGAACTGGCCCTCCGGCACCTTGAACGTCTCGCCGAAGCGCGAGTTGAAGCGCTCGGCGACGTCGCGCGCGAGCTCTAGGTGCTGGCGCTGATCGTCGCCGATCGGAACCACGTCGGTCTGGTAGAGCAGGATGTCGCCGGCCATCAGCACCGGGTACGTGAACAGGCCGGCCGAGACGAACTCCTGCCGGTCGCCCTTCTCCTTGAACTGTGTCATGCGGCCCAACTGGCCGACGCTCGCGACGGAGCTCAACAGCCAAGCCGCCTCGGGATGCGCGGGGACGTGGCTCTGCGCGAACACGGTCGAGCGCTCGGGGTCGATCCCGGTCGCGAAGAGCATCGCAGCGAGATCGAGCGTCGAGCGCCGCAGTGTCTCGGGCTCGTACTCGACCGTGATCGAGTGCAGGTCGACGATGCAGAAGAAGGCCTCGCCTCGCTCCTGGATGGCGACGTACTGGCGGAAGCCCCCGCTGTAGTTGCCGAGGTGCTTGGCGCCGGTGGGTTGGATGCCGCTGAAGATACGCATAGTTGCAAGCTCCATTGTCGTGGAGGGTCGAGACAGAGGGAGAAGCGAGCGGACGGGCTTCGGGCGCTAGGCGCGCACGCTTCCGCCTCGCTCGCGGCGCCACAGCCAGGCTCCGGTGCGGAATGCGGAAGTCATCGCTACACATCCTAGCCGGGCTTCGGGCGGTCGCAATCCCGTCTCAGGAGGGTTTGGCGGAACGTCGCTCGTTGTCGGGGTGCGATGGTCGTTCCGAGGCAAGGACGCAGGGAGCCCTGATAGCAGCGCTATCGGGGCGACTGAGGACGCCGTCCTCGGGGCGAGCAGCGCGGCCCGGCGACACAGCTGCGTTTCGCTGAACCCTCCTAGACTGAGATTCGATGGCCACGACGACCTGGACACCGGCCGCCTGGCGCGAGCTTCCCGCGCGCCACCAGCCTGCCTGGCCCGACGACTCGGGCGCGGACGCCGCGCGCGCGACGCTCGCCAAGCTACCGCCGCTCGTCTTCGCAGGTGAAGCGCGGGCGCTCGTCGCGGCGCTAGGCGCGGTCGCGCAGGGCCGCGCTTTCCTGCTCCAGGCCGGCGACTGCGCGGAGTCGTTCGACGACTTCTCGGCGCCCTCGATCCGCGACAAGCTGAAGATTCACCTGCAAATGGCGGCCGTCCTGACCTTCGGAGCGACGCTTCCGGTCGTCAAGATCGGTCGGATCGCAGGGCAGTTCGTCAAGCCCCGCTCCTCGCCGACCGAGCGGGTCGGGGACACCGAGCTGCCCTCCTTCCTCGGTCACATGGTCAACGGCGAAGCGCCGACGGCCGAGGCGCGCACGCCCGATCCGGCGCGGATGGTCGGCGGCTACCACCAGTCCGCGGCCACGCTCAACCTCCTGCGCGCGTTCACCAAGGGCGGGTTTGCCGACCTCCGGCAGGTGCACGTCTGGAACCAGGAGTTCGTCGCCTCCTCAAGGGAGGGGCAGCGCTACGAGGCGCTTGCGATCGAGATCGAGCGGGCGCTGCGGTTCATGGAGGCGTGCGGCGTCGACCTGAGCGCGGCGGCCCTGCACGAGGTCGACTTCTGGACGAGCCACGAGGGGCTGCTGCTCGACTACGAGGAGGCGCTGACCCGCCAGGACTCGCTGACCGGAGACTGGTACGACTGCTCCGCGCACATGCTCTGGATCGGGGAGCGCACCCGGCAGCCCGACGGGGCGCACGTGGGGTTCTTCTCGGGCGTGCACAACCCGCTCGGCGTGAAGCTCGGGCCGAGCGCCACGCCGGACGAGGTGCTCGAGCTCTGCGAGCGCCTGAACCCGGCGAGGATCCCGGGGCGCCTCACGCTGATCGCGCGCCTCGGCGCCGACCGGGTCGCGGATGCGCTGCCGCCGCTCCTGCGGGCCGTGCGCGACTCCGAGCATCCCGTCGTCTGGGTCTGCGATCCGATGCACGGGAACGCGTTCACGACCGCGTCGGGCCGGAAGACGCGGCACTTCGACACCGTGATGGCCGAGCTCGAGGGCTTCTTCGCGGCGCACGCCGCGGAAGGAACGTGGCCCGGCGGCGTCCACCTCGAGTTCACCGGCGACGACGTCACCGAGTGCCTCGGCGGCTCGGAGGCCGTCTCCGAGGATGAGCTCGACACGCGCTACGAGACGCTCTGCGACCCGCGCCTGAATGCCCGCCAGTCGCTCGACCTCGCGTTCCGCGTGGCCGAGCTGATGCGCGGCGCCTGACGTGGCCGTCCAGCGGCTCGCGATCGTCGGCACCGGACTGATGGGCGCATCGATCGGCCTGGCGGCGAAGCGCGCCGGAGTCGCGCGCGTGACCGGGTTCGACGCGGATTCCGACGCGCTCGCGGCCGCGGCCGAGCGTGGCGCGATCGACGAATCGGCGGCGAGCGTGGAGGAGGCCGTGCGCGACGCCGAGCTCGCGGTGGTCGCCGTTCCGGTCGCATCGCTCGCGCGCCAGGTCGAGGAGGTGGTCGCGGCGGGAGGCGACGCGACGGTCACGGACGTCGGCTCGACGAAGGGCGCAGTCGTCGCTGCAGCGGCCGGCGAAGCGCGCTTCATCGGCGGGCATCCGGTCTGCGGTTCCGAGGCGCGCGGCCCCGAGAACGCGAGCGCCGAGCTCTTCCAGGGCGCGACCTGGTTCCTCACGCCGGTGGCCGCGACCGAGCCCGAGCGCTACCGCACGCTGCACGGCTTCATCTCCTCCCTCGGAGCGCAGCCGGTCGCCGTCGATCCGCAGGCGCACGACCGGCTCGTCGCGCTCACCTCGCACCTACCGCACGCGCTCGCGAACGTCCTCCTCAACCAGGCCGGCGGCTCGCGGATCGACGGACACGAGCCCCTCGCTGCCGCAGGCGGGTCGCTGCGGGACATGACCCGCGTGGCCGGAGCGAACCCGCGGATCTGGGTGGACATCTTCCTCGACAACGCAGACGAGCTCTCTGCCGCCCTCGCGGAGCACCGGCGGCGGATCGAGCAGCTCGAATCGGCGCTCGCAGCCGGCGACGCGGGCTTCCTCGCGCGCTGGATCGCCGAGGCCGCGGGGAACAAGCGCAGCATGCTCTCCGGCGCGTATGAGGAGCCGGGCGAGCTGCAGCGCCTGCGCGTTCACGTCCCCGACCTCCCGGGCGTGCTCGCCGGGATCACTCAGGCCCTCGGCGCGGAGCGGATCAACATCGAGGACTTCGAGCTGCAGCACATGTCCCGCGAGCGCGGCGGCACGCTGACGCTGCTCGTGGCCGGCGAGTCCGAGGCCGTGCGCGCCGCTGCGATCCTCGAAGCCCAGGGCTACGGCGTCGCGATCTCGCCCGTCCTGGACGAGCGGTGAGGGTCGAGCCCGCGGCGGCGGTGGTCGGCGCGATCGGCGTCCCGGCCGTGAAAGGGATCTGCCAGCGCGGCGTCCTCCTCGGCGCGATCGCCGAAGGGGAGAGCGAGCTGCGGGGCTTCGGCCATGCGGCGGATACGGACACGGCGATCGAGGTCGTGCGGACGCTCGGCGTCGACGTGAGCGTCGACGGCGACACGGTTCGCATCGCGGGCCGCGGCCTGCGCGGCCTCGCCGAGCCCGACGGTCCGCTCGACTGCGGCAACGCGGGCACAGTGCTGCGCCTGACCGCGGGCATCCTCGCGGGACAGGACGGCCGCTTCGAGCTCGTCGGCGACGAGTCGCTCTCGTCGCGGCCGGTGCGCGTCGATGAGCCCCTGCGCCTGATGGGCGCCGAGGTCGAGACGAGCGACGGAAAGCCGCCGGTGACGATTCGAGGCGGCAAGCTCGAGCGGATCCGCTACGAGCTGCCCGCGGCGAGCGCGCAGGTGAAGTCCGGCGTCCTGCTCGCCGGTCTCCTCGCGCGGGACGGCCCCACGACGGTCGTCGAGCCGACGCCGACGCGCGATCACACCGAGCGGCTCCTCCGGATGCTCGGCGTGAAGGTCAGCCGCTCCGGCCAGGCGGTCTCGGTCTGGCCCGCCGAGAGCCTGCCACCCCTCAGCGTCGACATCCCGGGGGACTTCTCCTCGGCGGCGCCGTTCGTCGTAGCCGCGACGCTGCTCAACGACTCGGAGCTGATCGTCCAGGGGGTGAACGTGAATCCGACCCGCACCGGCCTGCTCGACGTGCTCGACCGGATGGGCGGCCGGGTCACCGTCTTCAACCGGCGCGAGCAGGGCGGCGAGCCGGTGGCCGACCTCGAGGTGCGCGCGGCGCCGCTGACCGCGACGAGGATCGGGCCCGCCGAGGTGCCGCGGCTCGTCGACGAGTTGCCGCTGTTCGCCCTCCTGGCCGCGTGCGCGCGCGGCACGAGCGAGGTGCGCGGCGCGCGCGAGCTGCGCGTGAAGGAAACCGATCGCATCGAGACAGTGACGACAGCGCTCCACAACATCGGCGTGCGGATCGAGGCGCGCGACGACGGCTTTCGCGTCAGGGGCGTCCCCGCGCGGCCGAAAGGCGGGACGATCGACTCGGCCGGAGACCACCGCTTGGCCATGCTCGGCGCGATCGCGGGGCTCGTGTCCCGGCAGGGCGTGGACGTCAGGGGCGCCGAGGCTGTCGCTATAAGCTTCCCCGGATTCTTTGAGCTGCTCAACGCTGTGACCACACGATGATCGTTGCCATCGACGGGCCTGCGGGAGCCGGAAAGAGCACGGTTGCCCGCCTGCTCGCCGAGCGCCTGAGCTTCCGCTACCTCGATACCGGGGCGATGTACCGGGCGCTCACGTGGCTCGCGATGCAACGCGGCGTGCCGCTCGACCAGGCCGACCGCCTCGCCGAGCTCGCCGAGGCCGAGCCGGTGCGCTTCGACGAAGGGGGTCGCGTGTTCATCGGCGGCGTCGACGTCACCGCCTCGATCCGCGACTCGCGCATCGACCGCATGGTTCCGGTCGTCGCGCGGCATCCGAAGGTCCGCGAGGTGATGCGAGTGGCGCAGCGCGAGCTGGCCCAGCATGGCGACGCGGTGATCGAGGGGCGCGACATCGGCACCGTCGTCGTCCCCGACGCCGACGTGAAGGTCTACCTCGTCGCCGACACCGACGAGCGGGCGCGGCGGCGGATGTCGGAGCGCCCGGGGATCGGCGCCGACGCCCTCGCGACCGACCTGCGCCTCCGCGACGAGCGGGACGCGATCAACATGCGCCCGGCCGCCGACGCACAGCAGATCGACACGACCGACCTCACCGCCGAGGACGTCGTCGCGCGGATCGAGGAACTCGTCCGCGCCCGCCGAGCAGCGCCCAGCGCCGCGCAGTGAACGGGGTCGACGCCGTCTGGCGCGTCGGGCGGATGACGCTCGGGCCGCTGACTACCGTGTTCGGCCGCCTGCGGGTCTACGGGCGCGAGAACGTCCCGCCGACCGGCGGCGTGGTGCTGGCGCTCAACCATTTCCACTGGCTCGATCCCGCCGCCTTCGGCGCCGCCTGTCCGCGCACGATCTACTACATGGCGAAGATCGAGGCGCACCGCGTGCCCGGCCTCGGCCAGGTGATCCGCGGGTTCGGGACGTTCTCGGTGCGCCGCGGCGAGTCCGACCGCGAGGCGGTGCGGATGATGCGGAAGATCGTCACCGACGGACACGCGTTGGGCCTGTTCGTCGAAGGCACCCGGCAGAAGACCGGCGTCCCGGGCGAGATCCAGCCCGGCGCCGCCATGGTCGCGCTGCAGGAGAACGTCCCGGTCGTGCCGGCCGCGATCCACGGCACCGAAGACTGGCATCCCGGGAACTTCCATCCAGTCTCGGTCGCGTGGGGGCAGCCGATGACGTTCGAGGGCCTGCCGCGGAACGGGAAGGGCTACCGCCAGGCCTCCGCCGAGATCCAGGCCGAGATCCGCCGGCTCTGGGAGTGGCTCGGCGAGGTGCACGCCGCCGGGCGCCCGCGCGGTCTCACGCCGCCGCCGCGGCCATGACCGAAGACGCTCCGCTCCTCGGGACGGTTGCGATCGTCGGCTTCCCGAACGTGGGCAAGTCCACGCTCGTGAACCGGCTCACGGCGACGCGGGCCGCCGTCGTCCACGAGACCCCCGGAGTGACGCGCGACCGCAAGGAGCTCGTCTGCGAGTGGGCAGGGAAACGGTTCCTGCTCATCGACACCGGCGGCGTCGACGTCGCCGACGAGGCACCGATCACGCGCTCGATCGTCGACCAGGCCCGGACGGCGATGGAGGAGGCGGATCTCGTCCTCTTCGTCGTCGACGCCCGGGCGGGGATCACGCCGGGCGACGAGGAGATCGCCGAGCTGCTGCGCGCCTCGAACAAGCCGGTGCTCGTGATCGCGAACAAGATCGACGATCCGTCGCGCGACTCCGAAGCGGCTGAGTTCTACCGGCTCGGCCTCGGCGATCCGATTCCACTCTCCGGCCTGCACGGCCACGGCACGGGCAATCTGCTCGACACGGTCGTCTCGATGCTGCCGGGCGAGGGCCGTGCCGAGACCGGGGAGGAGGCGATTCGCGTGGCGATCATCGGCCGTCCGAACGTAGGCAAGTCGTCCCTCCTGAACGCCCTGCTCGGCGAGGAACGGGTGATCGTCTCGGAGGTGCCGGGCACGACGCGTGACGCGATCGACACGATCCTCGTGCGTGGGGACCGCACGTTCGTCCTCGTCGACACGGCGGGGCTGCGCCGCAAGCGCAAGCAGCGCCAGGGGATCGAGTACTACTCGGAGCTGCGTGCGGTCGAGGCAGCGGAGCGCGCCGACGTCGCGGTCGTCCTCGTCGACGCGAGCGAGGGGATCGTCGAGCAGGACCTGTCCGTGGCGGATGTGGCTCGGAAGGCGCAGTCCTCGACGCTGGTCGTCCTGTCCAAGTGGGATATCGGGACGGTCGCGCTCGACGACGTCAAGCCCGAGCTCGAGCGGCGCCTGCGCCAGCGCCCGCCGATCGTCGCGGTGTCTGCGAAGACGAGCCGCGGCGTCGCGCGCGTGCTCGACAAGGTCGAGGAGCTGTTCGAGAAGCACAGCGCGCGCATCTCGACGCCCGAGCTGAACAAGTTCCTCGCGGAGCTGCGCGAAGCGAGGCAGCCGCCCGCACGACGCGGCCGCAAGCTGAACCTCCTCTACGGCACGCAGACCGGTGTCCGCCCGCCGCGTTTCCGCTTCTTCGTGAACGATCGCAGCCTGATCACGCGCGACTACGGCTACTGGGTCGAGAATCAGCTGCGCGAAAAGTTCAAGCTGCAGGGGGTGCCGGTCACAATCGACTTCGTCAGCCGGTCATGAGAGTCGTCGTCGTCGGCTGCGGCTCGTGGGGGACGGTGTTCTCGCACCTCCTGCGCGAGCGCGGGCACGACGTCACGCTCGCCTGCCGCGACGCGCAGCAGGCCCGCGTGATCGCCGAGACCGGAAGGAACCCGCGTTACGCGACGACCGTCGACCTCAAGGGCGTCGGCGCAGTTCCGCTGGCCGAGCTTCCCTCTGATCCCGAGCTGATCGTCATGGCCGTTCCGAGCAGGGCTTTCGCGGCCGTGGCCGCCTCGCTACCCGGCAGCGCGCCGGTCCTCAGCCTTACGAAGGGGCTCGACCCCGCGACGGGCGAGCGGCTTTCGACCTGCGTCACGGGCAGGCCGGTCGCCGTCCTGTCCGGCCCGAACATCGCCGAGGAGATCGCGGCCGGCCTGCCCACCGCGACCGTGATCGCCAGCGACGATCCCAGCCTTGCGGAGGAGCTGCAGGACGCGATCAACTCGTCGGTCTTTCGCGTCTACGTGAACGACGACCTGGTCGGCGTCGAGCTCTGCGCCGCGGCGAAGAACGTGATCGCGCTGGCGGCCGGCGGAGTGGACGGGCTCGGGCTCGGAGACAACGGCAAGGCGGCGCTGATCACGCGCGGGCTCGCCGAGATGGCTCGACTCGGGGAGGCGTTCGGCGCCCGCGCCGAGACGTTCTCGGGTCTCGCCGGCATGGGCGACCTGGTCGTGACGTGCTGGTCGCGCCACGGCCGCAATCGCCAGGCCGGGGAGCTGATCGCGCGCGGAGCCACGCCCGACGAGGCAGCCGCCGAGATCGGCCAGGTCGTCGAGGGACTGACCACCGCGCCCGTCCTGCGCGACCTCTCGCGCCGCGTCGGCATCGAGTTGCCGATCACAGAGGGGGTATGCGCTGTCCTCTCCGGCGAGTTACTGTCCGATCTGGTCTCTGCGTTGATGGGCCGCCAACCGACCGAGGAGTGAACCGCATGACCGCCCGCACAAACTGGAACCGCGCCCTGGCAACCGCTGTCGCCGTCGCCTTCGCGCTGCTCCTGGCAGCCTGCGGCGGGTCGTCGAGCAGCAAGTCGTCCAGCGCTTCGGGCGCTGCGAGCGGCGCCGACGCGGCCCCGGCGGACGCGGCCGTCTTCATCTCGGTCAACACGGATCTCTCGTCGAGCCAGTGGAAGACCGTCGACAAGCTCCTGACCAAGTTCCCCGGAAAGGACAAGACCGTCGCGAACGCGCGCACGAGCTTCGAGACGCAGTCGGGTCTGAACTGGGAGACCGACGTCAAGCCGGCACTCGGTCCTGAGCTCGACTTCGTCGTTCTCGATGCCTCCAACTCAGGCGGCGGCGTCGCGCTCACGCAGCCGAAGGATCAGGGCAAGTTCGACGCGCTCGTCGCGAAGGCGAACGCCAAGAAGGCCGGCTCGGTCGTGACCGAGAAGGTCGGCGACTGGACCGTGATCTCCGACAAGCAGGCGTCCATCGACACGTACAAGACGCGTGCGAGCGGAGCTAAGCTTTCCGACGACGCGAATTTCAAGGCCGCGACCGGCGAGCTGAGCGGCGACGCGCTGGCGAAGGTGTACGTCAACGGACCCAAGGTGCAGACGGCCCTACAGAGCCGCGCGGGCGCCGCAGCACAGGGGACGTTCGACTGGGCGGTGGCCGAGCTCGTCGCGCAGGACGACGGCGTCAAGCTCGACGGGACGTACAAGGGCCAGCCGTTGAAGGGCGTGCAGCAGCCGGCGGCGTACGCGCCGAAGCTGCTCGGAAGCGTTCCCACTGGCGCGCTCGTCGTCCTCGACTTCAAGGGCGGCTCTAGCCTGGGCAGCCTCGACTCTGCTGCAGGCGCCGGCGTGCCGCAGCTGCAGAGTGCGATGGGCTTCATCAAGCAGCTCACGCCGATCTTCAAGAACGAGTCCGTCCTCTCAGTGTCCCCAGGTACGCCGTTCCCGGCGGTCACGCTGATCGCGCAGCCCGACAACGCCCAGCAGGCCGTCGCCGGAATCGACGCGCTCGTCGCGCAGTTCGGCGCGCTCGCGGGTGGCGCAACGGCCCAGTCGACGACGATCGGCGGCCATGCAGTCAAGGAGCTGAACCTCGGCCAGTTCGCCGTCGACTACGGCGTCGTCGACGGGAAGCTCGTCGTCACGAGCTCGCGGCAGGCGATCGCGACCTTCGGCAAGGGCGCTTCGATCAACGACGACGCGGACTTCAGGGACGCGAAGAGCGCCTCGGGCATGCCCGATTCGATCAGCGCGCTCTTGTACGTGAATATCAAGGCGGGCCTGCCGCTGATCGAGAGCTTCTCGCAGCTGAGCGGGACGACCATCCCGGCGAATCAGACCGAGAACCTCCGGCCGCTCACGAGCGTCATCGTCTACGGGACGGGCGGCTCCGGTACCGGCAAGTTCACGGCGTTCCTCCAGATCAAGTAAGCGAGGCTCCGGTCCGGAGCCTCGGGTAGCCTTCGCGCCCGATATGACCGCGCGCGAATTCCTGTTCACCTCCGAGTCGGTCACGGAGGGGCATCCCGACAAGATCGCGGACCAGATCTCCGATTCGGTCCTCGACGCGGTGCTCGCGGACGATCCCGAAGGCCGCGTCGCCTGCGAGACCCTGATCACGACGGGCCTCGTCGTCGTCGCAGGCGAGATCTCGACGCATACCTACGTGGACATCCCCCGGCTCGTTCGCGAGCGGATCACCGAGATCGGCTACACGCACTCCGAGTGGGGCTTCGACGCGAACACCTGCGGCGTCGTCGTCGCCCTCGACGAGCAGTCCCCGGACATCGCCCAGGGCGTCGACGCCTCCTACGAGGTGCAGCACGACCCGGGCGACGACGATCCGCTCGACCGGGTCGGCGCGGGCGACCAGGGGATGATGTTCGGCTACGCGTCGAACGAGACGCCGGAGCTGATGCCTCTCCCGATCATGCTCGCGCACAAGATCTGCCGGCGACTGGCCGAGGTGCGCAAGGCGGGCGATCTGCCGTACCTCCGGCCCGACGGCAAGGCGCAGGTGACGGTCCGTTACGAGGTGGACGACGACGGCCGGCAGCGGCCGGTCGAGATCGAGCGCGTGCTCGTCTCGACGCAGCATTCCGACGGGATCTCCGCCGACGACCTGATCAAGCCCGACATCATCGAGCGCGTGCTGCGGCCGATCCTGCCGCCCGACCTGTACGACGAACGGCGACTCCGCGAGAAGGACTTCGTCTACGTGAACCCGACCGGCAAGTTCGTCATCGGCGGGCCGATGGGCGATACAGGTCTGACGGGACGCAAGATCATCGTGGACACCTACGGCGGGGCCGCACGGCACGGCGGCGGTGCGTTCTCCGGCAAGGATCCGACGAAGGTCGACCGCTCGGCTGCCTACGCCGCGCGCTACGTGGCGAAGAACGTCGTCGCCGCTGAGCTCGCCGATCGCTGCGAGATCAACGTCGCGTACGCGATCGGCGTCGCGCATCCCGTGTCGATCGCCGTGCGCACGTTCGGGACGGAGAACATCCCGTCCGCTCAGATCGAGGAGCTCGTCCGCGAGCATTTCGACCTGCGGCCGGCGGCGATCCTCCGCGATCTTGACCTGAAGCGCCCGATCTATCGCAAGACCGCGGCCTACGGCCACTTCGGCCGCGACGACCACGACTTCACGTGGGAGCGCACGGACAAGGCCGACGCTCTGCGTGAGGCCGCCGGCGTCACCGCCTCCGCGCGCGTCTAGGAGGGTCTAGGACGCGCCCGCGTCCGCCCAGGGTTTCGCTCGCCGCGTAAGCGGCTACACCCGCCTATCGCGGGCGATCCCTCAGACAAGACGAAACTCGAAGCGCTGATCAAGCTGGAAGTCGCGTGCCAGCTTGCGCTCGATTCGCTTCCCAAGCTTCCGTCGGACACGGGCGAGAGGCTGCGAGAGCCGATTCAAACCCTCTGCAGCGTCACGCGCACCGAGCTAGACCGTCTCCAGCCCGGTTTCGCGAGTCGTTCCACCAGCCCCTCCTAGGCGCTAAGCGCCGGGCGGACGAACAGCCCCGCAGCAGCCTTCTCGCCGATCGCGCGCTCGTCGCCGTTCAGCTGCACCGTGAACTGGCCCGCAGCCGGCTGCGCTTCGCGCAACTCGATCTCCACGCCGGGCTCCAGGCCCTGGTCGTAGAACCAGTGCAGGAGGTCGCCGTCGTGCTCCGCGAGCCGCACGATCGTCGCACGCGACCCGGGCTCGAGGTCTGCAAGCGCCGAGAGATCGCGGTTCTCCTCCTGCTCGAACGCGGGATCGACCGGCCAGCCGTGCGGGCAGCGCTCGGGATTGCCGAGACGGTCGTCGATTCGCTCGACCATCTCGTCGCTGAACGTATCGCCGAGCTCGTCCGCGTGGACGTGCGCCTCGGCGGCGGTGTAGCCCATGAAATCCGTCAGGAGCCGCTCGATGATCCGATGCTTGCGCACGACGCGCTGCGCGCGCACGCGGCCCGACTCGGTGAGCAGCGCCTCCTTGTGCTCGCCGCGCTCGATCAGCCCTTCGGCCTCGAGCCGTTTCAGCATCTCGCCGGCCGACGCGCGGGACACGCCGAGCATCTCGGCGACTCTCGACGCGAGCGTGGGGGAGCCGGATGAGATGGGCCGGTACTCGCCGATCGGAAACGCCAGGAAATAGATCGTTTCCAGGTATTCGTCGACCGAGTGACCCTGCGCCATGGAAGCGCATCTTACGCGCGGGGACGTTCTGTAAGGTGAGCCTTACACGATGTCCACCGGCCAGATACTCCTCCTCGGCGCGATCGCCGGCCTGACGATCTTCATCGGCCTGCCGATCGGCCGCATGCACAAGGTCAGCCTCGCGACGAAGGGCTTCCTGAGCGCGGCGGCGACCGGCATCCTGATCTTCCTGCTCTGGGACGTCCTCTCGGGCGCGGTCAACCCCATCGAGCACGCGCTCCAACAGGGCCAGACCGGACGGTTCGCCTGGTGGGCCACGATCCTGACGCTTGGCTTCGGCGCCGGGCTCGTCAGCCTCGTGCTCTACGACGGCTGGATGAAGCGGCGGCGCCGCAAGACGTTCGTGAGCGTCGGGGCGGCCGCTGCGACCGACCTGCGGGAGCACTGGTTCCATGGCATGTCGCCCGGGCGATGGCTGGCGCTCTTCATCGCCACGGGGATCGGGTTGCACAACTTCTCGGAAGGCCTCGCGATCGGGCAGTCCGCGGCGCGTGACGAGCTCGCGCTCGCGGTCGCGCTGATCGTCGGCTTCGGCCTGCACAACGCGACCGAGGGCTTCGGCATCGTCGCGCCGCTCGCGGCCGAGGAGCAGCAGCCGAGCTGGACGTTCCTCGGCCTCATGGGGCTGATCGCCGGCGCTCCCACGTTCGTAGGGACGCTGATCGGCCAGGCGTGGACGTCGGAGGCGCTGTCGATCCTCTTCCTGGCACTCGCGGCGGGGTCGATCCTCTACGTGGTGATCGAGCTGATGCACGTGTGCCGGACGCTTTGCTCGAAGGCGGTCATGACCTGGGGGATCCTGCTTGGGCTCTTCCTCGGGTTCGCGACCGATTTCATCCTGGTCGCGACCGGGGCCTGAG
>JBDTZN010000172.1:0-3448 GCA_040005095.1 Thermoleophilia bacterium
CGAGACCGCGCTCGGCCTCGAGCTCGGCGATCAGCGCGTCGACCTTCCCCTCGTGGGGGACGGAGACGAAGCGATGGTCGATCTCGCCGTTCTGGCGGCCGTTCGCGTGGTCGGCCTCGAAGCGGGCCGGATCCTGCGTATAGGCGCGGGCGAGCTCTCCGACCTCGCCGTCGAGCGTGGCCGAGAAGAGCATGGTCTGCCGCTCGCGCGGGACGCGGCGGACGATCTTGTCGACCTGGGGCTTGAAGCCCATGTCGAGCATCCGGTCGGCCTCGTCGAGGATGAGGACGCGGATGCGATCGAGCGACACGCGCCGGCGCTCGACGAGATCCTGCAGGCGGCCGGGCGTCGCGACGAGGATGTGCGCCCCTTCGATCCGCTTGGCCTGGCTCGCGATCGGCGCGCCGCCGTAGGCAGCGGCCACTCGCAGGCCCTTCCGCTTCGCGATCGAGCCGATCGCTTCGGCCACCTGCGAGGCGAGCTCGCGGGTCGGCACGAGGATCAGCACGGCGGGAGCGCCGTCCTGGGGGGAGATCCGCTCGACGATCGGCACGCCGAAAGCGAGCGTCTTGCCGGATCCGGTCGGCGACTTCGCGAGCACGTCCGAGCCGCTGAGAGCGGCAGGGACGACGAGCGCCTGGATGGGAAACGGCTCGTTGATTCCGCCGGCGGCAAGCGCTTCGACGGTATTCGCGCTCACGCCGAGCGCGGCAAATGACTGTTCTGACAAGTTCGACTCCTTTTGGGGTTCGAGACTGACCGCTCGAAACTCACCAAAGGAGGAACGAGAAGCTGATCTCACGGGACGACTGGTTGCCGTCCGTAGTCACACGGTAGCTGAAGTATCGGCTCGCGGGGCCGAAATAGTGAGCTAGCGGTGCGCCTCGATGAACTCGAGCGTGCGCCGCCAGGCGTCCTCCGACGCGTCTGCGAACTCCTCCGACTTGCGGTCAAAGAAGCTGTGCGGCGCGCCGTCGTACGTCACGACTTCGTGCTCGACGCCCGCCGCGGCGAGCGCCTGCTCGAACGCGGCGTTGTGCTCGGCCGTGATGTTCTGGTCGTCCCCGGCCTGCAGCGCGAGAATGGGCGCCTCCATCTCGGCCGCACGATCTGTCGGGCCAGGCGAGCCGTCCCGCGCGCCGGGCATCCCGTAGAAGCCGACCGCGCCGGCGAGCCCGTGCCCGCCTGCGGCGGCGAGCCACGAGTTGCGGCCGCCGTAACAGAATCCGACGGTGAAGACCGAGTGGACGCCGCGGCCGCGGAGGTACGCGACCGCCGCCGCGACGTCCGCCTGTACGCCCTCGGGCGTCGTCTGCGCGACGTGCTCCATGTACGGCCAGTCGTCGTCGCGCTTCGCGACGCCGGCGGTGCGGCCGAAGTAGTCGATCGCTATCGCCTCGTAGCCGCGCTCGGCGAACCGCAGGGCCAGCTCCTCGTAGAAGTGGTAGAGCCCGCGGACGTCGGGCAGAATCACCACTCCGGCATCCCTCGGCTCGTCCGGGTGCGCGGCGAACGCGGCGAACTGCGTCCCGTCCGCCGACTCGAGCGTCAGCTGATCATGGGAGACGGCCGCGCCCGAGCTGGCCGGGATCGGCGGCTCGGAGTCAAGCTCGAAGCACATGCGCAGGAGCCTACTTCGGTCAGCCGAGCGCGCGCCGAAGCAGGTCGCCGAGCAGGCTGTCGCCGTTCAGCACATCGTCGCGCGACCTCGAGCGCATGTCCTCGCTGAGCGAGTTGTTCGAGAGCATTGCGCCGACGCGCGGCGGCTCGACGAGCTGCTCGGCCGTCCCGGGCGCCTCGTACCGCTCCGCCTCGTGCCACGGGATGGGGTACACGAGCTCCGGATCGATCACCGAGACCGAGTCGCGATGGGCCTCGACGGCAGCCGTAAGCGGATAGGCGCCGATCTCGAGCCACTTGATCTCCTCGCCGGCGCGGAGGTGGGCGGCGACCCGGGCGTAGTACGCGGCCAGCACCGGATCTCCTTCGCGCGAGAACATCAGATTGTTCGCGAACTGCTCCTCCGCTTCCCGGTACCCGGAGAACGTGAGCGGATCGGGCAGGGCGAACAGCTCGTCGAACGGCCGCAGCAGGACGAAGTCAGCGTCGACCCAGACGCCGCCGTGGTGGTGGAGGAGCCAGGCCCGAACGAAGTCGGAGCGGTGCTGCGGCCCGAGCTGGTCGAGCGGAACGTCGCGGTCGGTCGTCCACAACTCGTCGAACGACCCGCGGTCGAGCAATCGGGCGTCGGGGTGGTGCCGCCGAACGGTCTCGATGCAAAGCTCCACGTACGGCGGCATCGGCCCTTCCCAGTACTGCCAGACGAGGAGGCTCACCGCCGAAGCGCGCCGAGCTCAGTCGGGGCGCTCGGCGTACCGCGCGAGGCCATCGTCCGGGAGCGGCTCCCAGGGGGCCGCGTAGGCGACGAACTGGCGATAGGCCGGCCGGATCCCCGGATCGGAGTCGAAGGCGCCGAGTCGCACGCTCTTGACCTCGGGATCCTCAGGGCTCTGACTCCAGAGGCCCGAGCCGCATTGCGAGCAGAAAAGCTTGAGGAAGCCGCCGTCGCCGGGGTCGTAGGCGCGGATCAAGTCGTCGCCGGAGCTGACCCGCAGCGATCCGGGTGCGATCCGTCCCTGGGCCGAAGCGGCCGTGCCTGTACGGCGCTGGCAACGAGTGCAGTGGCAGTAGCTCGCGGACACGAGCGGCTCGGTGACCTCGAAGCGGACGCCTCCGCAGAGGCAGCCGCCGGACAGAGGAGCGTTCATTCCGGCGAGCTTATCCGCGCCGAACAGCCACGAGCACGTTCCGTTCCGAACCGCCCTTCACCGTCTCTTCCTTCACCGTCCCGACCCCGCGCACGTAGAGCTTGTGATCGAGGACGCCCGGCTCGAGCGGCGTCCACTCCTTCGTCAGCAGCGCGTGTCGCGACGAGATGTACGGCACGCTCACCGACGCGTTGAGGCTGACGACGCGGAAATGGTCGTCGGCGTGGCCCGGGTACAGCTCCTGCCGGAAGGACTGCCCGACGCGCGGGTGCGCCGACATGTAGATCCCGGGCTTCGCGCCGTCGACCCCCGACTGCCAGGAGCCCTCGGTGCTGGTGACGTAGCCGTTGGCGTCGAGCTCGGCGGTCCGCTCGCCGAAGTACCAGACCGAGCCGTGGCGGTCCTGCGCATACCAGTCCGTCGTGCGCTCGAAGAGCCGGCCCCGCAGGTAGAGCCTGTCGAACACGGCCGTGCACCGGACTCCCTGGATCACCTTCGTCGAGCGCATGACCGTGAAGAGCTCCCGCGAGGGGTGCCCGTCTCTCATGCCCGTGTAGATGTAGGTCGTCCCGGGGCGAAGGGGGAACCACGTGTTCGTGACCCTAGGTGCCCAGCCGCTCTCGCCTGCACCCGCGGCCGCGCTCGACCCCGCGAGGGCGACGAGGCAGACGCAGACGCAG
>JBDTZN010000063.1:0-11608 GCA_040005095.1 Thermoleophilia bacterium
TCTCCGCCGCCGCCCCCGAAATCCCCGCCGCCGAAGCCTCCGCCGAAGTCTCCGCCTCCGCCAGAGTCGCCCCCGCTGCCGCCGCCCTGGTCGCCGCCGCCGTAGTAGCCGCCCCCGAACGCACCGCCGCCGCCGAGCAGCTCGCCGAACAGCAGGCCCGGGAAGAAGCTCCCGAAGCCGCCAAAGTAGCCGCCCGCGAACGGGCCGAAGTAGGCCGGGGCGCGCCAGTACGGAACCATCCGGCCGCCCACCTCGACCTGCCGCGACTCGGGATCCTGTCCGCTCTCGACGGCGATTGCGTCGGCCTCGCATGCCGGTACGTCGCGAGGTTGGCCACCGGGAGGCGCCCAACGGACGTCGCGGGTCGACGGTCCGTGGCGCGGATCGAAGAAGCACGGCGGGCGTCGCTCGGGCGGAGGTCGCCCCTCGAGCCGGGCCTGCGCGGACGCCATCGCGAAGCGCCCTTCCCCGATCGCGCTCGTCACCTGCTCCAGATCCTGCGTCCTGTGGGCGAGGTCGAGTGCCGCGGACCCTTTCTTGTACGCCTCGATCGCCTGGCCGTAGTCCTCCTTCGCGTGCGGATCGGCCTGCGGCATCTGGACGTCGATGTCCACCTTGTCGATGTCCTCCGAGAGCGCGACCAAATCGTCCTGCGTCGCCTTGCGCACCTCCTCGAACTCCCGCTGCGCGTTCCGGCGCCGGCGCGCCCGGCCGATGCCGAGCAGGACGAGCGCTGCGGCGCCGAGGACGCCGAGCAGGGCGAGGCCCGAGCCGCCCGTTCCTCCGCCTCCGCCCGAAGAGCCGGTGCCGTTCCGGTCCTGGCCGACGCGGTCGACGAAGTCGAGCAGGATCGCGTCCAGGCCCTGGCTCTTGTGGGCGGCGACTGCCTGGTCGACGTCGTTTGCGGCCTCGCCCTGAGGCAGGACGCCCTTCGTCGCGCCGGCGCGCAAGTGGCGGCCGACGACGACCGCGTAGGTGCCACGCCGATTGACCCCGGTTGCGACTGCACGCAGCACCTCGTCGGGCGAGCCTCCGGCCTCCGCGGAGGCGGAGTCGGGCAGGATCGCGAGGTAGAGCGGCCCCGCGGCGTTGGCAAGGATCCGCTTCTCGAGCTCCGTCTTCTGTGCGTCGGTAATGGTCGGGTTGGCCGCCGGGTCGATGTAGATCGGGTCGTTCTGGAGGGCGGCGACCGCGCGGTCGACGATCGGCCCCGCGTGCGCCGCGGGCGCGAGGAAGGCGGCCGCCGCGGCGGCGATCACGAGCGCTCGAAGCTTCATGGCCGCGTTCTAGGCGGAGCCTGCGCCGTCGTCCGACGCCATAAACGGATAGCGGTAGTCGGTCGGTGGCACGAAGGTCTCCTTGATCGTCCGCGGGCTGACCCAGCGGATCAGGTTCCACATCGAGCCGGCCTTGTCGTTCGTGCCCGAGGCGCGGGCACCGCCGAAGGGCTGCTGCCCGACCACGGCGCCGGTCGGCTTGTCGTTGATGTAGAAGTTCCCAGCCGTGTAGCGAAGCGCCTCGCCGGCCTGCTCGACGGCCTCCCGGTCCTGCGAGAAGACCGCACCGGTCAGCCCGTAAGGTGCGCCCTTGTCGACGAGCTCCAGTGTCTCGCGATACTTCCCCTCCGGATAGACGTACGCCGTCACCACCGGCCCGAAGAGCTCCTCTTTCATCGTCCTGAAGTCCGGGTCGCTCGTCTCAATCACGGTCGGCTCGACGAAGTAACCGTCGGAGTCGTCGTAGCCGCCGCCGACGAGCACCTCGGTCTTCGCGGCCTGTTTCGCCTCTTCGATCGCCTCCTTCTGCGTCTTGAACGAGCCTGAGTCGATTACTGCGCCCATGAAGTTGCCGAAGTCGCTCACGTCGCCCATACGCAGCTCGCCGACCTGCGTGACCAGGCGTTCGCGGATCTCAGGCCAGAGGTTCGACGGCGCGAAGACGCGCGATGCTGCCGAGCACTTCTGCCCCTGGTACTCGAAGGAGCCGCGCACGATCGCGGTCGCGACGGCGGCGGCGTCGGCGGACTTGTGCGCGACGATGAAGTCCTTCCCGCCGGTCTCGCCGACGATGCGCGGATAGTTCCGGTAGTTCTCGATGTTCTTGCCGACCGTCTTCCACATGCCCTGGAAGACGGGCGTGGAGCCAGTGAAGTGGATCCCGGCGAGGTCTGGGCTCGCGAGGGCGGGGTCGCCGATCTCGGCGCCTGAGCCGTAGAGGAGGTTGATCACACCCGGAGGCAGTCCCGCAGCCTCGAACAGGCGCATCAGGAAGTGCGCCGAGTACGCCGCGGTCGAGGCCGGCTTCCAGAGCACGGTGTTGCCCATTAACGCGGCACTCGAGGTCAGGTTCCCCGCGATCGCCGTGAAGTTGAACGGGCTGACCGCGAACACGAAGCCCTCGAGCGGCCGGTACTCCATCCGGTTCCAGACCCCCGGCGACGAGTTCGGCTGCTCTTCGTAGATCCGGGTCATGAACTCGACGTTGAAGCGGAGGAAGTCGATCAGCTCGCAGGCGGCGTCGATCTCGGCCTGGTGCGCGGTCTTCGACTGGCCGAGCATCGTGGCGGCGTTGAGCGTGGCCCGCCATGGGCCCGCGAGCAGCTCGGCGGCGCGGAGGAAGACGGCGGCACGCTCCTCCCACGGCCAGCGCGACCAGTCCTGCGAGGCCTCGGCCGCGGCGGCGATCGCGCGCTCGACCTCGGAGGCCCCGCCCTTGTGGACGGTGGCGAGGACATGGCTCTTCTGGTGCGGCATCACCGCGTCGAACGTCTCCCCGGTGCGCACCTCCTCGCCGCCGATCACGAGTGGGAGCTCGAGCTGCTGCGACTGGAGCTCGGCGAGGCGGACGCGGAGCTCCTCGCGCTCCGGCGACCCGGGCGCGTACGAACCGACCGGCTCGTTCTGGGCCGGCGGCGGACGAAAAATGGCGTGCGTGCCCACGGTGGCCGATTGTATGTTTGCGGCAGTGGCTGTGACGACGGTGCGCTACGAGGCCGAGGGCTTCGGCGTCGGAGAGCTCTGGGTCGAGGACGGCCGCGTGGTCTGGCACGACCTGCCCCGCCCAGACGTGTCTCTTCGGCCCGAACGCGCCTCCAACGCCCCCCAGGGGATTCCCGAGATCCCTGCAGTCACGCTACCGGGGAACGGCTCGCGTGTCCGTGCCGACTCTGTGACGAGTTCGATCGTTCCCCGTTTGCAGGCGTTTTTCAGGGGCGAGGACGTGTCCTTCGCCGACGTCGAGCTCGACCTCGAGTTCGAGACGCCGTTTCGTACCGCGCTCGCGGTGGCCCTTCGCGCGGTGCCGCGGGGCGAGGTCGTCACCTACGGGGAGCTCGCGGCCCTGGCGGGCCGTCCCGGGGCGGCGCGCGCTGCGGGGAGCTTCTGTGCGCACAACCGGCTGAGCGTCTTCATCCCGTGTCATCGCGTGGTCGCCGCCGGCGGGCTTGGTGGCTACGGCTCGCTCGGGCTCGACTACAAGCGGCGGCTGCTGGCGCTCGAGCATGTCGCTCTCTGAGGAGCTGCGGGCCGAGCTCGCGGCGGTCGAACCGACGCGCGACTGCGACCGCCTGGCCGAGCTTTCCGGCCTGTTCCACACCGCTGGGAGCGAGCACCTCCTGGGTCGGGGCGCTGTCGCGTTGCACCTCGACCTTCCGACCGCGGCGGTCGCCCGCCGGGGGTTCAGCCTGCTGAGCCACTTCGGGATCGTCTCGGAGATCCGCTCCTACCGGCGGCCCGCGTTCCAGCAGGAGACGCGCTACCAGCTGCATGTCGCGGGCGACGCGCGAGCGCTGCAGGTGCTGAACGAGGCGGGCGTGCTGAGCGCGACGCTCGCGCCGCTCGAACGACCGCCGAAGCGCGTCGTCGGCCGTGCCTGCTGCCGTTCGGCGTACCTGCGCGGAGCGCTGCTCGGCGGTGGCTCGCTGTCTGGACCGCGCGCGCCGCATCTCGAGATCCGCAGCGCGTCGCGCGCGGGCGCCGAGTTCGCAGCGCAGGTCGCCGCCGCAGCGGGGGCGGAACTGCGCGTGCTCGAACGCGCACGTCACACGATCGCGTATGCGAAGGGGGCGGAGGCAATCGCGGACGTCCTCGCCGCCGCGGGAGCCGCGGACGCCGTCCTCCTCCTCGAAGAGCGAGCGGTAATGGGAGCAACGCGAGCCCGAGCCAACCGGCTGGCCAACGCCGATCACGCCAACCTGGTCCGCACGAGCCGAGCCGCCCATGTCCAGCTGCAAGCGGCGAAAAAGGTGAGCCTGAAGCGCCTGCCGCCGAGAATCCGAGAGGCCGCGGAGCTCAGGCTGGAAAACCCAACAGCGTCATTGAGGGAGCTGGCCGGACAAACGGAACCGCCGACAACGAAAGCCGCTATGCAGAGGCGACTGAGAAAACTTGTAGAGCTCGCCGAGAGCTAGCGCTCAACTTAATGCGGGCCGCTAAGGCGTCGCTCGCGACGCCTTTCAGAGGCCTGGTGGCTTTGCCACCGGGCCGGCTAGGCCCTCCGGCCCGCCGCAGAATGCGGCGGGCCGGAGGGGAAGCTCCGAGGACGACCTCCCCCTCCGGTTGAACCACGCTCCGGACCTTGGCGACGGACGGGGTCTGAATCCATCGCCGGACGAGCACGGACCCGCCGCGAACGCAGTATGACGCAGAGTTCGATAGAAAACCAAGGGAAACGCGCGAGTGAAAGTCCGGGCGATTTCGTGGCGGTTAGACTCGCCGCCGGGCTCAAAACGAACAGGGGAGGCACGTGGCCAAGACGCGGGTCGGTATCAACGGGTTCGGGCGGATCGGCAGGAACTTCTTCCGGGCGCATCTCGAGCGCGAGGCGAACTTCGAGATCGTGGCCTACAACGACCTGGGCGACGCGAAGACTATGGCCCAGCTGCTCAAGTACGACTCGAATCTCGGCCCGCTCGCCGGCGGGGTGGAGCTCGGCGACGGAAAGATCATCGCTGCCGGCAAGGAGTTGACCGTGCTCGCCGAGCGAGATCCCGCGGCCCTGCCGTGGCGCGATCTCGAGGTGGACGTCGTGATCGAGTCGACGGGCTTCTTCACCAAGCGCGAGGGTGCCCAGAAGCACATCGACGCCGGGGCGAAAAAGGTCGTGATCTCCGCTCCCGCGACGAATCCCGACGTGACCATCGTGCTCGGCGTGAACGACGGCGACTACGACCCGGAGATCCACCACGTGATCTCGAACGCCTCCTGCACCACGAACTGCGTGGCGCCGCTCGCGAAGGTGCTGCACGACCGCTTCCGGATCGAGCAGGGCTTCATGACGACGATCCACGCTTACACGAACGACCAGCACGTCCTCGATCTCCCGCACGAGGACCTGCGACGGGCGCGGGCCGCCGCGATCAACCTGATCCCGACCTCGACCGGCGCCGCGAAGGCGATCGGTCTGGTTCTGCCGGAGTTGCAGGGGAAAGTAGACGGAATCTCCGTGCGCGCCCCGGTTCCGACCGGCTCGATCACCGATCTCGTCGTCCTCCTCGGGCAGGACGTGACCGCCGACGAGATCAACGCCGCCTACCGCGAGGCCGCGTCGAGCGAGCCCCTGCAGGACTACCTCCAGTACGCGGATGACCCACTCGTCTCGACCGACATCCAGCGCTCGCCGTACTCGTGCATCGTCGACAGCGAGCTGACGATGGCGAACGGAAAGATGGCGAAGGTCTTCGGCTGGTACGACAACGAGTGGGGCTACTCCTGCCGGCTCGTCGACGTCGTCACCCGGCTTCTGACCTGAGGGATGCGGAAGCCCAGGTCAGTCAGCGACGCCGAGGTCGGCGGCAAGCGAGTCTTGCTGCGTTGCGACCTTAACGTGCCCCTGGAAGACGGGGCTGTCGCCGACGACACGCGCATCCGCGCTGCGCTGCCCACGATCGAGCTGCTGCTCGACCGGGCCGCAGCCCAGGTCGTTATCTGCTCCCACCTCGGCCGCCCGAAGGGGCCGGACCCGAAGCTCTCCCTCCGTCCGGTCGCGCGCCGGCTCGGCCAGCTCCTTGGCCAGGAGGTGGCCTTCGACGAGCGCGGGGCGCGGCTGACGCTCCTCGAGAACACGCGCTTCAATCCCGACGAGACCGCGAACGGTGAGGGCTACGCGCGCGAGCTCGCGAGGCTCGGGGACATCTACGTCGACGATGCGTTCGGCTCCGCGCATCGCGCCCACGCATCGACGGTCGGCGTCGCGCAGCTCCTCCCCGCGTACGCCGGCCTCTTGCTCGAGCGCGAGCTGACCGAGCTCGGCAAGCTGCTCGGCGAGGTTGACCGGCCGTTCTTGTTGATCTCGGGCGGCGCCAAGGTGGAGGACAAGCTCGGAGTGCTGAAGCATCTCGGCCGGCGCGCCGACACGGTGCTGATCGGCGGCAAGATGGCGGAGGAACTCCGTGACGAGAATCCCTTCGACTTCCCGGTCGTCCTGCCGGAGGACGTCGTAGCCGCCTCCGCGTTCGCATCGGATGCCGACCGCCGCGTGACGCCCTACGACGAACTCCCGGAGGGCTGGATCGGCCTCGACATCGGCCCGGTCACGCAGCGGCGCTTCGCCGAGGAGATCGGCCGCGCGAAGACCGTCTTCTGGAACGGGCCGATGGGCGTCTTCGAGTGGCCTCGGTTCGCCGAGGGGACGAAGGCGGTTGCGCGCGCGGTCGCCGACGTCGACGGGTACACGGTGGTTGGAGGCGCCGACTCGGTGCGAGCGGTGAACGAGATCGGCATCACCGACCGGATCGACTGGGTCTCCACGGGCGGCGGCGCTTCGCTGGAGCTCCTTGAGGGTAAGGACCTACCCGGGGTCGCGGTCATCCCGGAGGCGTGATGCTGGTTGCGGGGAACTGGAAGATGTACAAGGGGACGTCCGAGACGGCCGAGTTCTGCACGGCGCTCGCGGAGCGGCTAGACGGGATCGACGGCGTCGACGTCGCAGTCTGCCCGCCGTACACGTCGCTCTCGGCGGCCGTTCGCACGCTGGCCGGAACCGAGATCGCGGTCGCGGCGCAGAACGTCCACTGGGCCGAGGAGGGTGCTTATACCGGCGAGATCTCGGCGCCCATGCTGCGAGAGCTCGGCGTCTACGGCGCGATCGTGGGGCACTCCGAGCGCCGCCAGTACTTCGGGGAGACCGACGAGACCGTTGCCCGGCGAGCGGTTGCAGCGCGCGCTGCCGGCCTCGAGGTGATCGCGTGCGTCGGCGAGTCGCAGGAGGAGCGCGAGAGCGGCCAGACCGAGCTTGTCCTCAAGCTCCAGGTCGAGGCGGTCAAGGATGCCCTGCCAGACGGCGACGTCGTGCTCGCCTACGAGCCGGTCTGGGCAATCGGCACCGGCAAAACCGCGACGCCCGAGCTGGCGCAGGAGGCGCACGCGTTCATCAAGTCGTTGTACGACGTCCCCGTCCTCTACGGAGGCTCGGTGAAGCCCGACAACGCGGCCGAGTTGATGGCTATGCCGGGAATCGACGGTGCGCTCGTCGGCGGCGCCTCGCTCGAGGTCGACTCGTTCGCGGCGATCGTCAACTCGTGTCGTACCCGCTCGTAGCGCTCGTCATCCTCGACGGCTGGGGCTGCGCACCGGCCGGCCCGGGGAACGCGGTCGAGCTCGCGGACACTCCCGTATTCGACCGGCTCTGGCGGGAGTTTCCGCATACCACGCTTGAAGCGTCCGGCGAGGCGGTGGGGCTGCCGCCGGGCCAGATGGGGAACTCGGAGGTCGGCCACCTGACGATCGGCTCGGGACGGATCCTCGACCAGGACCTCCAGCGCGTGAACCGTGCTGTCGCGAGCGGCGCGATCTTCGAGAACGAGGCGCTCGTCGCGGCGTTCCGGCGTGCACATGAGCGCGGGGGAGACGTCCACCTGCTCGGACTCGTCTCATACGGCGGGGTCCATTCGCACATCGACCACCTGCGCGCTTTGCTCGAGCTCGCGGGCCGCGAAGACATGGCCGAACGCACCTGGATCCACGCGTTCACCGACGGCCGCGACGTCTCGCCGACCTCCGCGGTGCGGGACGTCGCCGAGCTGCCGCAGGAGCGGATCGCCACGATCTGCGGCCGCTACTACGCGATGGACCGGGACCAGCGTTGGGACCGCACCGACCTCGCCGTTGCGGCGATCGTCGAGGGGCGCGGCGTGGAGGCCGACGATCCGGTCGAGGCGATTCGTACGAGCTACGAGGCCGGCAGCACCGACGAGTTCATCGTCCCCGTCGTCCTCCGCGGCCGGCCGCGCCTCGACGTCGAGCGTGACGCGGCGATCGCCTTCAACTTCCGCCCCGATCGAATGCGCCAATTGGTGATGCGGCTGCTCGAGCGCCGCGCCGATATCACGACGATGACCCGGTACAGCGAAGACTTCGACTGTCCCGTCGCTTTCGCGGAGCAGAACGTCGCGGAGACGATGGCCGAGGTGCTGGCCGAGCAGGGCGCAAGCCAACTCCACGTCGCCGAGACCGAGAAGTACGCACACGTGACCTACTTCTTCAACGGCGGGAAGGAGAACGAGTGGCCGGGAGAGACCCGCGTGCTGATTCCGTCTCCGCGCGACGTCCCGAGCTACGACCTCAAGCCCGAGATGTCGGCCCGCGAGGTTGCGCGGCGCTTCTCCGAGGAGATCGGCTCGGGGTATCGCTTCGGCGTAGTCAACTTCGCCAACCCGGACATGGTCGGGCATACCGGCGTGATTCCCGCGGTCGTGAAAGCGGTGGAAACGACAGACGAATGCCTCGCGCTGGTCGTCGCCGCCGTGGAGCGTGCCGGAGGCGTCTCGCTGATCACCGCCGACCACGGGAATGCCGAGCAAATGCTGGAGCCGGACGGCGTCAGCCCGCACACCGCGCATACGACGAATCCGGTCCCTTTGATCCTTACGAATACCCAGGTAACGCTTTCGGGACCAGGAGAAATGTCCGATTTGATGCCCACCGCCCTCGCCCTTCTAGGGCTCGACAAACCTTTACAGATGACTGGCAGAAGCCTGATCCAGTCGTCTGAATAGGCGTTATACTCCCGCGACTTGTCGCTTCAGCAGCCAGATCTAGCGGTTCTGCGGAAGGCGCAAAGGGGCGACGAACGAGCCTTTAGCCTGATCGTTCGCGCTTACGAAACGCCTGTCTACAACTACGTCCTGCGCCTCGTGGGAGACCGATCGCTCGCCGAGGATCTGACGCAGGAGGTCTTCTTACGCGTCTTCCAGGGCCTGCCGAAGTTCTCGCTCCGCTCCAAGTTCACGACCTGGATGTTCCAGGTGACGAAGAACCGGGTGCTGGACGAGTTGCGCGCCCACGAGCGGCGACCGCGCGCTGTCGTCGCGCTCGAGGACATCCCGCCGCTCGAGGTCGTCGATGCACCGTTCGAGCGCGTCGAGGCGATCGACGCGGTCTGGCGCGCGGTCGAGAATCTGAACGTGGATCTGAAGATGGCGTTGCTGCTGCGGGACGTCGTCGGGCTCGCCTACGGGGAGATCGCTGACTCGCTCGAGATCACCCTCGCCACGGTCAAGTGGCGGATCTACAAGGCGCGCGAGGAAGTCCAACTCGCGCTCTCGCGCGAAGGCATCACGTTCGGCACGACCCACGCGGCCGAAGCAGAGCCGGTCAACCTCTAACTCGCCGCGCGCGCTCGTAGCCACGCCGCGAGGTTCCGCGCCTCCTCGGCGGGTGTCTTTCCGGCCCGGATCGGCGTGACCTTCGCAGTCCGAGCCGGCGCCGGCGCGCCGGTGTTCCTCGAGCGGACGAGGAAGTAGAGCGCGACGAGCGCAAGCGCGAGGGCGACGAGCACACCCCAGCGGCGGCGCTGACTGCCGACGTGCAGGACAGGCGGTCCAGGAGCGCCGCGCTCGAGCGGGATCGCCGGCGCCGACCCCTGCGCGAGCTCGCCGGCCAGCTCGCGGGCGGAGGCCGGACGCTCCGACGGATTGGGCTCGAGGCAGCGGATGACGGCCAGCTCTAACCATCCCGGAATCCCGGCCATCGGCGGAGGCGGTCCGGCCTGCTGCTTCGCGAGCAGCTCGACGAGCGACGTCGCCGTGAACGGCACCCGCCCCGTCAGTAGCTCGTACAGCACCGCGCCGACCGAGTAGAGATCGGCCGCCGGGGTCGCCTCGACGCCCTCGGCCTGCTCCGGCGCGAGGTAGGCCGCGGTGCCGAGGATCGTCCCGATCTCGGTGAGCCGGGTCGATTCGGCTGCGCGCGCGATCCCGAAGTCGGCGATCTTCAGGACGCCGTCCGGCCGCAGGAGCAGGTTCCTCGGCTTGACGTCGCGATGGACGAGCCCGGAGGCGTGCGCCGCCTCCAGGCCGCTGCAGATCTGCAGGGCGAGGTCGACCGCGCGCTCGGGCGGCAGCGGCCCGTGGCGGCCGAGCTCGTCGGCGAGCGTGTCGCCTTCGACGTACTCCATGACGATGAACGGCCGGCCGTCGCTCTCGCCGACGTCGAAGATGCGCACGACGTTGGGATGACTGAGGCGCGCCGCGAGCCGGGCTTCGCGCTCGAACCTGTCGCGGAACGTCGCGTCGCCGGCGAGGTTGTCCGCGAGGATCTTCAGCGCGACGGGCCGGTCGAGCTCCTCGTCGAGGGCGAGGTAGACGGTCGCCATCCCGCCCTGCCCGAGCGGCCGCTCGATCATGTACCGGCCCGTGAACTGCTGCTCGTTCAGTCGCCCTCCTCCTTGCCCTTCTTCGTCTTGCCCTTCGGCGTTAGGGCGGTGGGTGGGGGGCACGTGAGCCGCCGGAGCAGATCGTTGACCGCGCCCTGGAGGGGCTCCTGCAGCGCGGCCGGCACGCGATGCGCGTTGATCGCGGCGATCGTCGCGCGCTGGAGTGCGACGGCCTGCTCGCGGGCGGCACACGGATCGCCGGCGGCTGCGAAGGCGGCCGCATCTTCGGCGTAGGTGGCCAGGTCGGCGGCGACCGGCGCGGGCAGGCGCGGCTCCGCGCGGCGGCCCGACCCGCCGCACCCTGCGAGCGCGAGCACGAGGATGAGCGCGAGAATGAGCGCGAGAAGGCCGCGAGTCATTGCCCGAACGCCAGCCGCTGACCGAGGATCGAAGGGAGACCGGCGGCGGCGATCTCGCGCTGCGTATAGGCGATCGGGTACTCCACCCGGTGGAACTCGGCGCGGCGCGCCTCGAGATCGAGCAGCAGGAAGGCGGCCCGCGGATCGCCGTCGCGCGGCTGCCCGACCGAGCCGGGGTTGAGGAGAAAGCGCCGCTCGCCGAACTCCGCGCTCGAGCCGGCCGGGGCGGTTCCGCCCGCAATCCCACCGTTCTCGGGGGTGAGGGCGAGGGCGACGTGGCTGTGTCCGACGAGGACGGCCGCCGCCCGGGTGGCGTCGAGGGCCGCCCGCGCCGCCTCCCCCGTCAGCACGTATTCCCAGACCGGGTCGACCGGGCTCGCGTGAAAGAGCTCGAGTCCCTGAGCCTCGGCGCTTGGGCGGAGGCCGTTGAGGAAGGCGCGCGCCTCTTCGTCGAGGATCGTGCGCGTCCACTGCGCCGCCGTCGCGGCCTCACCGCTGAACTCGTCGAGGTCGATCGTGCCCAGTACGCCGAGATCGTGGTTGCCCGCGAGGCAGACCGAAGCGCGCTCGCGAATGGCTTGGCAGCACTCGTTCGGGCG
>JBDTZN010000064.1:0-11544 GCA_040005095.1 Thermoleophilia bacterium
GACGGACGCGCGGGGACCCGCGCGTCCTGAGGACGGCACCGCAAGCGGCGCCTCATGCGGCGCCTTGACCTCCGGCCGGTCGACCGGTCGGTTCAGACGGACGCGCGGGGACCCGCGCGTCCTGAGGACGGCACCGCAAGCGGCGCCTCAGGTGGGGACGATCTGCTTCGCCTGGTCGACCAGCTGCTGCGGGTCGAACGGCTTGCCCACAAAGCCCTGCGCCCCGCGCGCGGTCGCCTGCGCGGCGGTCTGCGCGTCGACCTTGCCGCTGAACATGACGATCGGGATCGAGCCGGCGCCGTGGCGTTCCTGGATCTGGCGGAGCATCTCCCAGCCGTCCACGTGCGGCATCATCACGTCGAGCAGGATCAGGTCCGGTGCCTCGTCTTCGACCGCGGCGAGCCCTTCCTCCGCGCCTTCCGCCTCCTTCACGATGTAGCCCTCGAGCTCGAGGCTCAGGCGCACGACCTGGCGCACGCCGGGGTCGTCGTCGACGACGAGCACGGTGGGACCGTCCTTCGGCTTCCCGCCGGGACCGGAGCGTTCGAGGAACGTGTCGAGGTCCATCCGGCGGTAGCGTCGATGTCCTCCCGGCGTGTAGAAGGCCGGCACGCGGCCGGTGTCCGACCACTTGCGGATCGTGCTCTGGGCGACCCCGAGATACTTCGCGGCCTGCCCGAGCGTCAGCCAGTCGGGCTCCGACGCGGGCGCACGGCGCGACTCAGGGGGGTTCCGGAAGGCCAACGGAGGCGGAAATCTAGCGAAAGCTGGCCTAAAGTGCTAGCTGGCCGTCGTGGCTGGGCCGACTGGTGGAATCGTGCGGACATGAGTAAACGGTCCGCTCGGCTTCGGGTTGTCCTGAAGCGATTGACCGACCGCGATTCCGAGCGCGAAGAGGGCCAGCGCGACCGCGCCGCGGATCGCCCAGCGCGAGATCTGCGCATGCCGCCGCCGCCGTCGTCGCTCGTCCCGCGAGAGCGCCGGCAGCGAAGGCTCGGTCACGGCTTGTAGTCGAGCGCGCCGCGAGCGTACGCGTGGAAAGCCGCGTCCTCGGCGAGCGCGACGGTCCGTGGCCAGCCGGGCGTCGGCGCACGCTCTGCGACGGCCTGGCGCGCCCAGCGCTCGGCGGAGTGGTAGGCCTGCGCGAGCTCCTCCAGGGTGAAGACCGCGCCGAGCCGCTTGCGCAGCTCCTCCGAGACGACCTCGACCTGGGCGTACAACCGCTCCCGCGCAGCCGCGTCCCGCACAGCCTCTTCGAAGCGACGGTTGCCTTCCTCCCACTCATGGCGGGCACTCGCGACGACGGCAGACATGGGCGCCGGATGCTAGCTGGCTTCGGCGCTGCAGCAAACGTCCGGCCACAGCGGCTCCACCTCGGCGAGGATCTGCTCGCCCAGCTCGTAGCCCGGCTGCGCGAGCGCGAAGGCGGCATGCGCGTGCAGGCACTTCAGCGACGCCCCGCCTCCCGATCCCCCTACGCCCAGCTCGAGCGAAGCGCCTGCATCCGGTCCCTCGACCTCGCCGGCCAGCTCGCGGCGGATCCGCCGCTGCTCTTCGTCGGCGCGTTCGAGGCTCCCCGCGAGCTGCGGATCGGCTCGCACCGCTTCGCTCCAGCGCTCGACGCCACCCGCCGCCTCCAGCCGCGCAAGCGCGGCGACGAGGTACCGGCAGGTCACGTAGTACGTGGTGGGAAACGGCTCGCCGTTGCGGTCGTAAGGGAGCTGCTCGGTGACCGCGGGCCTGGCGAACGGACAGCGCACGACCACGCGATTAAAGGCGCGCGGCTCCCGCCCGAGCTGGCGGCGCAGGACGGCGAGATCGTCAGTCACTCGGCGCGATGGTAGACGCGCGCTGCGCGCGCCTCCACGCCGCGATGCCCTTGACGATGAAGAGATGCTCGCCCTGCTTGACATAGCCGAGCCGCCGCGCTTCGAGCGAGAGCGACGTCGTGCTCGTCGAGAGCGCCAGCCGCTTCTGCAGCCCGTTGCGCTGCGCGCGCAGGTTCGCCACCTCGCTCTGGCGGCGCATCAGGTGGTTGCGCGTGTCGAGGTACGTACGCAGCGGCTGCACGTACAGCACCGCCACGAGGGCGACGCCGCCGAGCGCAAGCCAGCGCAGGACGATCCGCGACCGCGACGCGCGCCGCCGCGCCTTCTTCTTTTTTCCCTTCGCCATCCCGGGCCACGATTCGCGGCGGCGGGACACGGTCCTTTACGCGACGTCCACCTTGATCACGTTGGTCGTACCGGGAATGTTCACGGCGGTGCCGGCGGTGATGACGACGCGGTCGCCCTCGGACACTGCGCCGGTCTTCCGCGCGGCGGCGAGTGACGTACTCCAAAGCTCCTCGACGTCGGAGCACTGGTGGATCGCCACCGGAATGACGCCCCACTCGATCGCCATTTGCTGCAGCGAGTAGGTCTGGTGGGTGAGCGCGACGATCGGGCGCCGCGGACGCAGCCGCGCGACCGCCGAAGCAGTCTTGCCGGTGAAGGTCGGGACGAGAATCGCACTAGCGCCGAGGGCCTCGGCGAGGTCGCAGGCGGCGTTCGACATCGCCCAGCCGATGCTCGGATTCTCGGAGGCTTCGGGCAGCTCGTGTCGGTAGCCGAGGCTCGGCTCGACCGCGCGCGCGATGCGCTCCATGTACGCGACGGCAGCCACCGGGAACTCGCCCACCGCGGTCTCACCCGAAAGCATCACGGCCGACGTGCCGTCGAGGATCGCGTTGGCCACGTCGCTCGCCTCGGCCCGCGTCGGCTCGGCCTGGTGGATCATCGACTCGAGCATCTGCGTCGCCGTGATCACCGGCTTCCCGTGCTCGAGCGACTTGCGGATGATCCGCTTCTGCAGCAACGGGACGGATGCCGGCCCGATCTCGACGCCGAGGTCTCCGCGCGCCACCATGATCGCGTCGGTCTCCTCGAGGATGGCGTCGAGCGCGTCGATCGCCTCGGCCTTCTCGATCTTCGCGATCACGTGCGCGTGCGAGCCGGCCTGCTCGATCAGGGCGCGCAGATCGCGGACGTCGGCCGCGGAGCGGACGAACGAGAGCGCGACGTAGTCGACGCCGAGCCCCAGCGCGAACTCGAGATCGGCCATGTCCTTGCGCGTCAGCGACGGGATCGGGAGGGGAACGCCGGGCAGATTGACGCCCTTGTGCGCGCTGACCAGGCCGCCTTCGACGACCGTGCACTTTGCGCGGCCGCCTTCGACCGAGTCGACGTGCAGGCGGACGAGCCCGTCGTCGATCAGCACCTCGTGGCCCGGCTGCAGCATCTCGCTGACGACGGCCGGCAGGACGGGGAGCGCCCCGTCGTCCGAGCGCTCCTCGCCGATCACGTCGATCTGCTGCCCACGGACGAGCGTGACCGGCTCGTCGAGCTCGCCGACGCGGAGCTTCGGCCCCTGCAGGTCGGCGATGAGCGCCAGCGGCCGGCCGACCTCCTGCTGCACCTCGCGGAGGAGCCGCGCCCGTTCGGCGTGATCTTCGTGCGAGCCGTGCGAGAAGTTGAGCCGGGCGCCGTCCATGCCCGCGTGGACGAGCTCCATCAGCACCTCTTTCGAGGACGAAGCCGGGCCGATCGTCCCGACGATCTTGGTGCGCGTGACGAACTCGTCACTCATGCGGTTCCAGGCTAGCGAGCGCGTGGGAAGGCAGACCAGCCGGGATACACGGCGGCGTCGCCGAGCTCCTCCTCGATCCGCAGCAGCTGGTTGTACTTGGCGACCCGCTCGGAGCGCGCCGGAGCACCGGTCTTGATCTGCCCCGCATTGGTGGCGACCGCGAGGTCGGCGATCGTCGTGTCCTCCGTCTCGCCCGATCGGTGTGAGATCACGACGGTGTAGCCCGCGGTTTGAGCCATGCGGATCGCCTCGAGCGTCTCGGTCAGCGTCCCGATCTGGTTCACCTTGACGAGGATCGAATTGCCGACGCCCGCCTCGATCCCGCGCTGGAGCCGAACCGGATTCGTTACGAAGATGTCGTCGCCCACGAGCTGGACGCGCTCGCCGAGCTCGCGGGTCAGCTGCGCCCAGGTCTCCCAGTCGTCCTCGGCGAGCCCGTCCTCGATCGAGACGATCGGGTAGCGCTCGATCAGCTCGGCCCAGAAGGCCGGCAACTCGGCCGCGGGCTTCTCGCGACCCTCGAACCGGTAGACGCCGTCCTCGAAGATCTCGCTCGCGGCCGGGTCGAGGGCGATCGCGATCCGCTCACGATGACCCGCACGCTCGGCGGCCTCGAGGATCGCTTCGATCGCGGCTTCGCTCGACTCGAGGTCCGGCGCGAAGCCTCCCTCGTCGCCGACGCCCGTGCCGAACCCGCGCTCGTGCAGGACGGCCCGCAGCGAGTGATAGACCTCGACGCCGACGCGCAGCGCGTCTGCGAACGACTCGGCCCCGACGGGGACGACCATGAACTCCTGCAGGTCGATCGAGTTCTGCGCGTGCGCGCCGCCGTTGATCACGTTGAGCATCGGGACGGGGAGCGTCCGCGCGGCGTCGCCGCCGAGGTAGCGGAAGAGGGACACGCCGGCGTCCGCGGCAGCCGCCTTCGCAGCCGCGAGCGACATGCCGAGGATGGCGTTCGCGCCGAGCCGGGCCTTGTTCGGCGTGCCGTCGAGGTCGATCAGGCGCCGGTCGAGGCCTTCCTGGTCGGCGGCATCGAACCCACGCAGGGCCTGCGCGATCTCGCCGCGTACGTTCTCGACTGCCTGCGTGACGGCTTTTCCGCCATACGCCTCGCCGCCGTCGCGGAGCTCGAGCGCTTCGTGCACTCCCGTCGACGCGCCGGACGGAACGGCGGCGCGGCCGAAAGCGCCGGAAGCGAGGCGGACGTCAACCTCGACGGTGGGATTCCCGCGCGAGTCGAGGATCTGTCGCGCCGTCACCTCGGCGATCGGTGAGCTCACAGGCCTGCCTCCTTGGCGAGGTCGAAGTAGCGGTTCTGCTCGTCGAGCGGCAGCTCGGCCCAGTTCTCGTCGTGCTCGGCGGCCAACGACTCGGCACGCTCGACGCGCGCGCGGAAGCGGTCGGTCGCCGAGCGCAACGCCAGCTCGGGATCGACGTTCAGCCGCCGCGCGACGTTGACTGACGCGAAGAGCACGTCGCCGAGCTCCTCGAAGTGCCGCGGATCGGGCTCCGTCTCGGCCGCAGGCTCGTCACCCAGCTCCGCCCGCAGCTCTGTCAGCTCCGACTCGAGATCTGCAAGCGCGCCGGCCACGTCGGGATACTCGAACCCGGCGGAGCGGGCACGCAGCTGCACCTTGCGCGCGTAGAGCAGGCCGGGCAGCGAGCCCGGTACGTCGTGGAAGATCCCCTCCCGCCCCTCCTCGTCGGTCTTCAGCCGCTCCCAGTTCTCGCGCACGCGCCCCGCGGTTCGTGCGTCCACATCCCCAAACACATGCGGATGCCGCGCCACGAGCTTCGCGTGCACGCCGCGCGCAACCGTCTCGAGGTCACCTGCACCGCGCTCGGAGAGCAGCAGCGCGAGGAAGTACGACTGGAAGAGCAGGTCGCCGAGCTCGTCGAGCAGCTTGGCGTCGTCGCCCGCGAGCGCCGCGTCCGCAACTTCGTAGGCCTCCTCGACGGTGTGGGGGACGATCGTCTTCGCGGTCTGCTCGCGATCCCACGGGCAGTCGCGGCGGAGCTGCTCGGTCAGCTCCTGGAGCTCGAGCAGCGCCTCGCCGAGGCTCAACCGGTGGTGGTGGAAGCGCTCGCCGGCGGTGCGTAGCCCGGGGCGTACTTGATCTTGCTCTTGTACTCCTTGGCCACGCCGCTCACCCAGTTGCGCATCTCTTCGTTCTTCTTCGTCTGCGTGAGCTGCTGGCGAATCGACTCCTTCACGTCCTTCAGCGGAGTCGTCTTGGCCGGCTTGATCGCCGACAGCGCCTGGATGATGTGGTAGCCGTACTGGGTCTTGATCGGCTTCGAGATCTCGTTGAGCTTGAGCGAGAACGCGGCCTTGTCGAACTCGGGAACGGTCTGACGCTTCGAGACGGTCAGCTTGCCGCCCTGCGCGGCCGAGCCGGGATCCTTGGAGTACTTCTTCGCAAGCTTGGCGAAGTTGCCGCCGTTCTTGAGCTGGTTGTACAGCGTCTCGGCAAGCGGCTTCTTGTTGACGAGGATGTGGCGCACGTCGCGCGTCTCGGGCGTCGCGTACTGCTGCTTGTGTGAGTCGTAGTACTTCGTGATGTCCGAGTCGGTGACCTTCACGTTCTTCGCGACCTTGGCGAGGATCTGCTCGGACAGGAGCCGCTGGCGGATGTCCAGCCTCACGTCGTTCTCGCTCAGCCCCTGGGCCTTCAGCGCGGCCTTGTACTTCTTCTCGTCGCCGCCGAAGTACTGCTGCTTGATCTTCTTCAGCTCGGCGTCGATCTTCTTCTCGTCGACCTTGACGCCGAGAGAGTCGGCCTTCTGCTCGTACTCGGCGCGCTGGACGAGGTACTGCATGGCCTGGTTCTTGACGCCCTGGTAGTCGGTCGTTCCCGCCTTCGGGAAGGGGCGGCCCTGCGACTTGTACGTCGCCTGCGCCCGCTTCAGGAGGTCGTCGAACTGCGCCTTGGTGATGTGATCCGGCCCGACGACCGCGACGTCGGTGGAGTCGAGCTTCGCGGTGCCGCCGCCTCCGCAAGCGGAAACCGACAGCACGAGCGCGAACAGCGCCGAGGCGAGGATGACGAGGCGGAGAGGTCTCATGGCAAAAAAAGCGCGCCGTAGCAGCGGGATTGCCTCACGCTGCTTGACGCGCGTCGAGTATAGCATCGACCAGCTTGATCGCTCCGGCAAATCCGTCGTCTCGGAGCGACACCTCCCGCTGACCGGACGTGTAGACGGCTGTGTTGATCCGGCCGCGCAGCTCGCGGAGCTCGGCCGAGCCCAGCACGAGCTGGCCGACCGTCGCCTTCCCCCCGCGGAACACGAGGTAGTCCGCGCCGAGGATCGCCAGCTTGAGCTTGGCCTCCTGGATCGCGAACAGGTTCTCGACCGGCTCGGGGATCGGCCCGTAGCGGTCCTCGGTCGAGGCGCGCAGCTCGCGCAGCTCGTCCTCCGTCTCGGTGAGCGCGAGCCGCCGGTGCAGGTCGATCTTCAGTGCCTCGGAGCCGATGTAGCTCGCCGGCACGTAAGCGTCGATGCGCGCGTCGACTCGGACCGGGCGCGCAATGATGCGCCGCTCGCCAGAGAGCTCCGCAACCGCCTCGCCGAGCATCTCGACGTAGAGCTCGAAGCCGAGCGCCGCGACGTGACCGGACTGCTCTGCTCCGAGCAGGTCGCCGGCGCCGCGGATCTCGAGGTCGCGCATCGCGATCTGGAAGCCGGCGCCGAGCTCCGTGTGGTCGGCGAGCGTCGAGAGTCGCGCGCGAGCCTCCGGCGACAGCTCGCTCGCGTCGGGGTAGAAGAGGTAGGCGTGGGCGGTCGCGTCGGAGCGGCCGACGCGGCCCCGGATCTGGTAGAGCTGGGCGAGTCCGAGCGTGTCCGCGCGCTCCACGACGAGCGTGTTCGCCTGCGGGATGTCGAGGCCCGACTCGATGATCGTGGTCGAGACGAGCACGTCGGCGTCTCCGCGCAGGAACGCGTGCATCCGGTCCTCGAGCTCGCGCTCGCGCATCTTCCCGTGGGCGACGAGGAAGCGGAGATTCGGGAGCAGCTGCTGCAGCTTCTCCGCCGCCGAGTCGATCGTCTCGACGCGGTTGTGCAGGTAGAAGGACTGGCCTTCGCGGGCGGTCTCGCGCTCGAGCGCCGTCTTCACCACGTCCTCGTCGTACTCGCTGACGGTCGTGCGGATGGGGCGGCGGCCCTGGGGCGGCGTCTCGATGATCGAGATGTCGCGGAGGCCCGAGAGCGACATGTGCAACGTGCGCGGAATCGGCGTCGCCGAGAGCGTCAGCACATCGACCTCGAGGCGCAGCGAGCGCAGGAGCTCCTTCTGCGCCACGCCGAAGCGCTGCTCCTCGTCGAGGATCACGAGCCCGAGCTCCTTCGGGATCACGTCGCGCGAGAGGATCCGGTGCGTCCCGATCAGGACGTCGACCTTGCCCGCGGCGAAGTCGGCCAGGATCCGCTTCGTGTCCTTCGGCGTGCGGAAGCGCGAGACCATCTCGACCTCGATCGGGAAGTCGCGATAGCGCTCGCGGAAGGTGTGCCAGTGCTGCTCGGCGAGCAGCGTGGTGGGCGCGAGCAGCAGCACCTGCTTGCCGTTCGTGGCCACGGCGAACGCGGCCCGTACGGCCACCTCCGTCTTGCCGAAGCCGACATCGCCGCAGACGAGCCGGTCCATCGGGCGCGGCGCCTCGAGATCCTCCTTGACGGCCTCGATCGCCCGCGCCTGGTCCTCCGTCTCGCGGTAGGGGAACGACGCCTCGAGGCGCTCCATCCACTCGCCGTCCACGTCGTACGCAACACCGGACGCCTGCTGCCGTTGGGCGTAGAGCGCGATCAGGTCGCCCGCGAGCTCCTGCACGCTCGCTCGGGCCCGTGACTTGAGCAGCTGCCACGCCTTGCCGCCGAGCTTCGAGAGCGCGGGCGACTTGGCGTCGACACCGATGTAGCGGGAGACCTTGCCGAGCTGCTCGTGCGGCACGTAGAGCCGGTCGTCGCCGCGGAAGCCGAGGAAGAGGTAGTCGCGCGTGACGCCGGCGACCGTGCGTGTCTCGAAGCCGAGCAGCTTGCCGACGCCGTGATCCTCGTGGACGACGTGGTCGCCCGTGCGCAGGTCGGCGAAGGACTGCAGCGCGCGCCCGAGCCGCTTGTCCGTGCGGGGCGGGCGCTTGCGAAAGACCTGCGTGTCGGGCAGCAGAACGAGGCCGAGCTCGCGCCAGACGAAGCCGCGGCGGGCCGGCGCGACCGCGAAGAGCAACTCCGGCCCTGCGGGCAGATCCTCGTTCTCGTCGAGCGCGTGGACGTCGACCCTGCGGAGCAGGTTCTGGGTCCGGGCGGCCTCGCCGCGGTGGGGGAAGGCGACGACGACGCGGTTGCCGGCCCGGACGAGCGCGCCGAGCTCGTTCTCGGCCTCGGCGAGGCCGCGGGCCGCGATCGCCGGACGCTGCGCCTCGAAGCTGAACGGCTGGCCGGACGGGAACGGATCGAGCTCGGAGGCGCCCTTGAACGGGATCTCCGTTCCCGGGAACTCCTCGGCGAGCAGCTCCCGCACGTCGGCGGGCCGCCAGACGAAGTCGGGCGCGCGGGTGAGTGCCCGGACGAGGTCGTCGGGCGCGCGCGGCGGCTGCTCGTCGTCGGGGAGAGTCGGCTCGTCGAGGAGCGTTGCGAGCCGCTCCGCGGCCGGGTAGATCACCGCGGCGTCGACCGGGTGGAGCGCGCGCTGGGTGAAGGGCGAGAAGGCCCGGATGGCCTCGATCTCGTCGCCGAAGAAGTCGATCCGGAGCGGCTCTCGCCCGGTCGTCGGGAACACGTCGATGATCCCGCCGCGCACGGCGAACTGGCCGCGGTCGTCGGTGCGATCGACGCGCGAGTAGCCCGCGAGCGCGAAGTCCTCCGCGAGCGAGTCGAGTCCGGGCTCGTCGCCGGTGGCGATCCTGATCGGGTCCGGGCGGTCCTCCGCGGGCGGCATCCCCTCGGCGAGCGCCGAGGCCGAGGCACAGACGAGCCCGCCGCTGGCGAGGACATCGAGCGCGCGCGCCCGCTCCCCCACGAGGTGCGGCGGCGGCTCGAGCCCGGAATCCCAGCGCACTCCGCGGCTCGGGAGCAGCGCCACGCGCTCCTCACCGAGGAACCATGCGGCGGCCTCGGCAGCGTCGCGAGCGTCGGCGTCCTCGGGCAACACGGCGACGAGCTGCCGCTGGAGCCGTTCGTGGAGGGTCGCGAGCAGGAGCGGCAGCGCCGGCTCGGACACGCGGGCGTGCGCGGGTAGCGCCTCGGCGAAGGCGATCAGCCGCTCGTGCTCGACGAGCTCGCGGACGAAGGTGTGGAGAATCGGACGGTCCATGACGAACGGCGAGACAGGCGTCTCGCCGGGAGTGAAGTTTACTCGCAGCCTTGCGCCGTACGAAGGCGCCGACATAGGGTCGCCGGCATGGTTCGCAAGCTCGGCTATGCGTTGATCGCCGCAAGCGTCGTGCTGTTCGCCTACGCGTTCCTCCGCACCGCCGGCGCGGGCTCGGGGAGCTGCTCGGGCAGCGCATGTCTGCGGGGCGAGGCCCGGTGGGGCGTGATCCTCGTCGGCTCGGTCTTCGGCCTCGTGACGGGGTTCCTGATGGCGTTCTTCGGCGGCGCCGGGTACGGCCAGACGCACGGGCCGCGCAGCTTCGGCGACGTCGACTCGGGTGCGTGGGCTCCGAAGGAGCGCGACGCGGCCGCGGCCCAAGTCGTCCCACGCCGGCGCTGGAGCAAGACGTGGCGGAACATCTATCTCCTGACGGGGACGTTCGAGGTCGTCCTCGCCGCACTGTTCGCGCTCGCGACCGTCGTCGGACACGCGCGCCGCGGCGCCTTCCTCCCCACCGCTGCGATTCTCGGAGTGCTCGGCGTCGTCTTCCTCGCGATCGGGTGGCGCGCCGCGCAGAAGGACCGCCTGCACGACACCGGGCTCGACGCCGAGGGCACGATCGCCGGGATCGAGCAGACCGGGATGTGGCTGAACGACCAGCCGTACGTGCGGCTCGACTTGATCGTCAGGGTCGCCGGCCACCAGCCCTACGAGGTGAAGCACGGCGAGATCGTCCCGCAGGTCGCCCTCGGGCGGCTGACGAGCGGGCAGACGCTGCCGCTCAAGGTCGACCCCGACCGGCCGTCGCATCTGCCCGTCCAGTGGGAGCGCTTGTAGCGCCTAGTTGAACCGCTGCTGGGCCGTCTCGAGCCCCTCCGCGTCGAGCGCCTCGACGGCGTCCGCGGCACGCGCGACGATCGCTTCGGCGTCGTCGGCGGGCTCGAAGTCCGAGAGGACGTAGTCGGCCAGCGGCCGGGGGTCGCCGCGCTCGGGCCTCCCCACTCCCACGCGGAGGCGGAGGAAGTCCTGCGTCCTCAGGTGCTGGGCGATCGAGCGCACACCGTTGTGCCCGGCGAGGCCCCCGCCCTTGCGCGCCTGCAGCCGGCCGAGGTCCAAGTCGCCCTCGTCGTGCACGACCAGCACCGACTCGGGCTCGACCTTGAAGAAGCGCGCCGCCGCGCCAACCGGGCCGCCGGAGGCGTTCATGTACGTCTCGGGCTTGAGGAGCGCAACCTTGTGGCCGTCCACGCGGATCTCGGCGAGCTGCCCCGAGAACTTGCCCTTCCACGAGCCGCCGTGCCTGCGCGCCAGCTCGTCGACGATCATCCAGCCGACGTTGTGCCGGTTGTTCGCGTACTCCCGGCCCGGATTGCCGAGCCCGACGACGAGCAGATCCAGCGACGACGGGCCATCCCCGCGCCGCCGGAAGAGGCGCATTGACGGGCCGCCTAGCCCTCGGACGTGCCGGAGTCGCCCGCGGCGTCGCCGCCGGCATCCCCGGAAGCTTCCGCCGCGCCCTCGGGAGCCTCCTCGCCCTCCGCGAGCTCGGCGCCCTCCTCGCCCTCCTCGCCCTCCTCGCCCTCCTCGAGCTCCTCGGGCTCGGG